>NZ_JBVHIP010000029.1:0-121051 GCF_055560495.1 Kitasatospora sp. NPDC023176
TGGCAGTCTGAAAATCACCCGTCACGCCCCTCTCCGCAGCCACCCCCTGCGCCGCCCCCTTCCGCAGCGCGTCCCTCTCGCCTGGTGAGGAGGGGGTGGGTGGGGGAGGTGGGGGGAGGGGTGCGGGTGCGGGGGGGGTGGGTGCGGGTGGGGGGTTTGGGGGTGTTGTGGGCGCGCGGGCTTTCGCCCTGCGCGCCCGCTGGGTGGGTGGTGTGGGGTGGGGATCGGGAGCGGGGTGGTGGTGTGGGGGTCCGGGATACTGGGGGTATGAGGCTGACGGAGTTCTGGCGACGGATGTACGCGCACTTCGGGGAGGTGTATGCGGAGTCCTTCGCGTCCGACCATGTGATGAGTGAGCTGGGTGGGCGGACGGTGCGCCAGGCGTTGGAGGCGGGTTGGGAGGCCAAGGACGTCTGGCGGGTGGTCTGCGAGACCCAGGGGGTCTCCGGGCAGTTGCGCTGAGCGTCTGCCGCGGGGGGTGGTGGGACAGACTGTCCGGGTGACTACGAGCGGAGAGCGGAAGGGCCCGGACGAGGCGGTGCGGGTCGTGGGGCGGGAGCGGACGGGTGGCGGGGTGTTGTGGGGCGGGATGCCGCCCTGGTTGCCCCGGGCGATGGTGCTGTTCCTGGTGTTGGTGGGGGTGTTCCAGCTCGCGGACTGGGCCTTCCGGCAGTTGATCGATCTGTTCGTGATGCTGCTGGTGGCCTTCTTCCTCTCGCTGGCGCTGGAGCCGGCGGTGGACCGGATGGCGGCGCGCGGGGTGCGCCGGGGGGTGGGCACCTTCCTGGTGTTCGTCGCGGTCGGGGTCGCGGTGGTGGGGTTCCTGGCGGCGCTCGGCACGCTGTTGGTGGATCAGGTGGCGAAGATCGCCGGGGATCTGCCGCACCTGGTCGACAATCTGATCGGCTGGGTCAACCGGACCTTCCATCAGGACCTTTCGCTGGGTGAGCTGCAGAAGCGGCTGCTGAAGGACTCCGGGACGCTCGAGGGCTACGCCCAGCAGGCCGCGGACAACGTGTGGGGCGTGTCGTCCACGCTGATCGGGGGGCTGTTCCAGGCCTTCACGGTCGGGCTGTTCACCTTCTACTTCACCGCCGAGGGCCCGCGGGTGCGCCGGACGGTGTGTTCGCTGCTGCCGCCCGCCAAGCAGGCCGAGGTGCTGCGGGCCTGGGAGATCGCGCTGGCCAAGACCGGCGGTTACCTGTACTCCCGGGCGGTGCTGGCGGTGGTGTCGGCGGCCGGGCACTGGGTGATGTTCGCGCTGATCGACCTGCCGTACTCGGCCGCGCTGGCGATCTGGGTCGGCGTCATGTCGCAGTTCGTGCCGACCATCGGGACGTACCTGGCGGGTGCGCTGCCGGTGCTGGTGGCGCTCACCGTGCAGCCGGTGGACGCGTTGTGGGTGCTGATCTTCACGGTGGTCTACCAGCAGGTCGAGAACTACGTGCTGCACCCGAGGATCACCGCCAGGACGGTCGACGTGCACCCGGCGGTGGCCTTCGGCGCGGTGATCGCGGGCGCGGCGCTGCTGGGGGCCGTGGGCGCGCTGATCGCGATCCCGGCGGCGGCGACGCTGCAGGGCTTCGTCGGGACGTACGTGCGGCGGTACGAGGTGGCCACCGACCCGCGGATCGACCGGGGCGAGCAGCGGCGGGCCCGCCGGGAGCTGCGCCGGGAGGCGGCGCGGCGGCTGCGCCGGATGGTCGGCGGCGACGGGGAGTGACGGTCGGCGGGGCGGGTGGTGGGGGAGTGACCCCCGCCACCCGCCCCGCGGCGTGTTCGGGACCTGCGAGGCTTGAATCGAACAGATGTTCTTTTGTACTCTCCGGCGTGGAGTTTTCCACAGGGCGAGCCGGGTGGGGCTCGTTTGTCAGTGGGACGCGCTAGCGTCGAGGACGATGAAGCGCACAGCACAGAACCCGAGGGAAAAAGCCATGGCAGGTACGGACAAGGAGAAGGCCCTCGAGGCCGCGCTCGCCCAGATCGAGCGACAGTTCGGCAAGGGCTCGGTGATGCGCCTCGGCGAGAAGGCGAACGAGCCGATCGAGGTGATCTCCACCGGGTCGACGGCCCTGGACGTCGCCCTCGGGGTAGGCGGCATCCCGCGTGGCCGAGTGGTCGAGATCTACGGTCCCGAGTCCTCGGGTAAGACCACCCTGACCCTGCACTTGGCCGCCAACGCCCAGCGGGCCGGCGGCACGGTCGCCTTCGTCGACGCGGAGCACGCGCTCGACCCCGAGTACGCCAAGAAGCTCGGCGTGGACACCGACGCCCTGCTAGTCAGCCAGCCGGACACCGGTGAGCAGGCCCTGGAGATCACCGACATGCTGATCCGCTCCGGCGCGGTCGACCTGGTGATCATCGACTCGGTCGCGGCCCTCGTCCCGCGCGCCGAGATCGAGGGTGAGATGGGCGACTCGCACGTCGGTCTGCAGGCCCGTCTGATGAGCCAGGCGCTGCGCAAGATCGCCGGTGCGCTGAACCAGTCGAACACCACCGCGGTCTTCATCAACCAGCTGCGCGAGAAGATCGGTGTGATGTTCGGTTCGCCGGAGACCACGACCGGTGGCCGGGCGCTGAAGTTCTACGCCTCGGTGCGCCTGGACATCCGCCGGATCGAGACCCTGAAGGACGGCACCGAGGCGGTCGGCAACCGCACCCGCGTCAAGGTCGTCAAGAACAAGGTCGCCGCGCCGTTCAAGCAGGCCGAGTTCGACATCCTCTACGGCATCGGCATCAGCCGCGAGGGCGGCCTGATCGACATGGGCGTCGAGCACGGCTTCATCCGCAAGTCCGGCGCCTGGTACACCTACGAGGGCGATCAGCTCGGCCAGGGCAAGGAGAACGCCCGTAACTTCCTGCGGGACAACCCGCAGCTCGCCGACGAGATCGAGCGGAAGATCAAGGGCAAGCTCGGCATCGGCCCCAAGGTCGAGGAGCCGGCCGAGGGCGAGCCGGAGGCCGCTGGTGCCGACGGCGCCGCCAAGCCGATCGCCGCGACCGCCGCCAAGACGGCCGCGGCGAAGAAGACGGCGGCGGCCGCCAAGGCCTGAGTCGCTGATGCGGTACGAGATGGTGGGTGGCGGCCCGGCGGGCCCAGAGGACGACGACTACGGGCCGCCGGACTGGTTCGCCGCGGTAGCGGAGGAGCCCGAGGCGGGGCCGGGGCCTGCGGGGGAGCAGGTGGCGGGGGCCTCGATCGAGGCGCTGGGGCTGGTCCCGGCCTCCGAGCTGCCCACCGGGCGCCGTCGGCGCCGTTCGGCGTTGGTGGGCGGGGAGCCGGAGGCCGAGGGCTGGGATCCGGGTGGGTCCGGGGCGGCCGGGCACGGGGGTGCGGCCGCCCAGCCCGACCGTCCGCGCCGCAGCCGTCGGGGTGGGCGTTCCGGCGAGGGACTGCCGGGTGAGGCGGCCGCCGGAACGCGGAAGCGGGCCGAGGAGGACGTGGATCCGGAGAGCCGTGCCCGGGACATCTGCCTGCGGCTGCTCACCGGCGCCGCCAAGAGCCGTCAGCAGCTCGGCGACGCCCTGCGCAAGCGGGAGATCCCGGAGGACATCGCCGAGGGGGTGCTCAGCCGACTGGAAGAGGTCGGGCTGATCGACGACGCGGCCTTCGCCGCGGCCTGGGTGGAGTCCCGGCACGCTGTTCGGGGCTTGTCCCGGCGGGCGCTGGCGCAGGAGCTGCGGACCAAGGGCGTGGCCGCCGAGCTGGTCGAGCAGGCCCTGATGCAGGTCGATCACGACGATGAGACGGATGCGGCCCGGGCGCTGGTCGAGCGCAAGCTGCGGTCCACCCGGGGGCTGGATCCGCAGGTCCGGACCCGGCGGCTGGTCGGCATGCTGGCCCGGCGCGGCTACTCCGAGGGTCTCGCCTTCCGGGTGGTGCGCGGCGCGCTGGATGAGGAGGCGACCGGAGAACCGTCGGGAACCGCGTGGGAGTAGGGGAGGGAGGGGCGGTACGGCGTGTTTCTTGGTCTGAACCAGGCCGAGTCTTGACCCTTTCGTGACCCCCACCTAGCCTCGCACTCAGTGCGGGGCCGCTTCCGGACGGCGCCCAGCGCAAGGACTGGGAGTGGGGCGCATGGGGATCTCGGCGGGTACCGGTCCGGGTGGCGCCCTGCTGCCGATCCTCGGGTCGGCCGTCGCCGTCCTGTCGGTGCTCGCGGTGCTCGCCGTCCTGGCGGTCCGGCGGCTGCGGACCGCGCAGCGGCAGGCCCTGGCCGAGGCCGAGCAGGCCCGCCGATGGGCCGAGGAGCAGGCCGATCGGCAGCGGGCCGAACTCGCCCGGCGCGAGGAGATCCTGGCCGAGGAGCTGCGCAGGCTGCGCCGACAGGAGGACGAACTGGCAGAACGATCGGCCGAGTTGGCGCGCTCCCGGGGCGAGGTCGAGGCGTTGGCGGTCCGTCGGGCGGCGGCGCTGGAGCGCGCCGCCGGGCTCTCCGCCGAGCAGGCGCACGCCCAACTCCTGAGCGAGGCCGAGGAGTCGGCCCGTCGGGAGGCGGCCGTCACGGTCCGGGAGATCGAGCGCGGGGCCAAGGAGGAGGGCGAGCGCCGGGCCCGGGAGATCCTGGCCGGGGCGATCCAGCGGCTGGCCTCGGAGCAGACCGCGGAGACCGCCGTCACCGTCTTCCGGCTGCCGGGCGAGGAGATGAAGGGCCGGATCATCGGTCGGGAGGGTCGCAACATCCGCGCCTTCGAGGCCGTCACCGGCGTCAACCTGATCGTCGACGACACCCCCGCCTCGGTGCAGCTCTCCTGCTTCGACCCGGTCCGCCGGGAGGCCGCCCGGCTCACCCTGGAGCAGCTGGTCGAGGACGGCCGGATCCAGCCGAGCCGGATCGAGCACGTCCACGGGCGCAGCCGGGTGGAGGTCGAGCAGCGCTGCGTACGGGCCGGCGAGGACGCCCTGCTGGACGCCCGGATCGGCGGGATGCACCCCGAACTGGTCCGCACCCTGGGCTCCTTGCGCTACCGCGCCTCGTACGGGCAGAACGTGCTCGGGCACCTGCTGGAGTCCGCGCACCTGGCCGGGATGATGGCCGCCGAGCTCGGGGTGGACCCGGAGCCGGTGCGCCGGGCGGCGCTGCTTCACGACATCGGCAAGGCGCTCACCCACGAGGCCGAGGGCAGCCACGCGGCGGTCGGCGCGGACTTCGCCCGACGGCACGGGGAGTCCCCCGAGGTGGTGCACGCGATCGCCGCGCACCACGGCGAGGTGGAGCCCCGTACGGTGACGGCCGTGCTGACCCAGGCCGCGGACGCCTGCTCGGGCGGGCGGCCGGGCGCGCGCAAGGAGTCGCTGGAGCTGTACGTGCGGCGGCTGGCGCGGCTGGAGGAGATCGCCCGCGCGCACACCGGGGTCGCCGAGGTGTACGCGATGCAGGCCGGGCGCGAGGTGCGGGTGATGGTGCGGCCGGACACGGTGGACGACCTCGGGGCGGAGCTGATCGCCCGCGAGGTGGCCCGGCAGGTCTCGGCGGAGCTGACCTACCCGGGCCAGATCCGGGTGACGGTGGTCCGGGAGAGCCGGGCCACCGCGGTGGCGGGCTAGGCCTGGCTGGCCGAGTCCACCTGCTGGGGTTCGGGTTCCGGGGCCGCCTCGGGTTCGGGCTCGGGCGGGCCGGTGATCGGGGTGGGGCCGCCGCGGGCGCGGTCGGCGAGGACCAGGAGGTCCTCGGCGGCGGCGCCCTGGGTGACGCCGACCAGGTGCCCGTCCGGCCGGATCAGCAGCACGGTGTGCGGTCCGGCACCCGGGTACTCCTCGGTGACCAGCACCTCGGCCGGTACCGGCAGGGCGGCGGCGACCTCGCCGAGCCGGGGCATGAGTCCGGCGCTCAGCCAGTGCTCGGCGGACCACACGGCGGTGCCGGGGGCGACCAGCAGCAGCAGGAAGGTGGCGCCGAGCCGGGCGTGCAGGTGGTCCGGGGTGCCGTCGGCGGTGAGCACCGGCAGGTCCGGGACGAGCACGCCGGGGGCGGTGGCGGGCAGCAGTTCGCTGAGCGAGGTGGCGCCGCGGGCGCCGCGCTGGACCGGCACCCGGCCGGGGACGCCGGAGGGTGCCGCCGGGTAGGCGGGCGCGCCGCCGAAGCGGCCGGTGCCCAGCTGGCCGTCGGCGAGCAGCGGGGCGTGCTTGCGGAAGCCGCCGACCAGCAGCGAGCGGCGGGTCTGCTGCCAGCCGCGCAGCGGGCGCAGCAGCGGCATGGACTGGTCGACGGCGCGCAGCCGGGCGCCGACCGCGCCGCGCCGCTCGGCCTCGTAGCCGTCCAGCAGCGAGCCGCCGGGCTGGGGGCCGCCGGAGTGGAGGTGCCAGGCGAGGGAGAGCCGCCAGGCGAGGTTGTCGGCGTCGCGCAGGCCGTCGGCGAGGTTCTGCATGCCGAGTGCGCCGTGCAGGTGGGCGGCATCGCCGGCCAGGAAGCAGCGGCCGCTGCGGAAGCGGGCGGCGAGGCGCTGCTGGGCGGTGTGGTCGGCGGCGGCGAGCAGTTCGTAGCGGGGGAGTTCGCCGCACCAGCCGGTGAGCGTGGCGGTGACCCGGGTGAGCAGGGTGTCGCCGGTGACGATGCCGGGCCAGGTGGCGTGCGGGTCGACCTGTTCGGTGGGGGTGGGCCGGCCGGGGGGCAGGCGCCAGTCGAGCCGCCAGACGCCGTCCGGCAGCGGACGGGCGGAGGCTTCGCGGTCGCCGCGCCAGGGGGGTTCGCGGTGCAGCCGGGCGCCGTCGAAGGGCAGGTCCACCCGGACGGTGGCGATGGCGTTTCGGTCGACGGCGGGGCGGCCGGGGAAGCGGATCTTCAGCAGTTTGCGGACGGTGGACCGGGCGCCGTCGCAGCCGACCAGGTGGCTGCCGCGCCACCAGGTGGCGGAGCCGTCCTGGGTGCCGTGGGTGCGGACGCTGACCCCGTCGCGGTCCTGTTCGAGCTCGACGACCCGGTTCAGCGGGACCAGCCGGACCAGCGGGGTGCCGGTCAGGGCGTCCCGCAGGCCGCGCTGGAGGCGGTGCTGGGGGAGGTGGAAGGCGGGGGAGTCGGTGAGGTCGATCCGCAGCACCTCCTGGCGGCGCCGCCAGACGGCGAAGGAGTCCCACAGCGCCGAGTCGGAGACGGCGCGGGAGTAGCCGATCCGGGTCAGGAAGGCGGTGGAGTCGGGGCCGAGGACGACGCTGCGGGGGCCCTCCGGGCAGAGCCCGGAGCCCTCGTCCAGGACGACGGTCGGCACCTCGTGCCGGGCCAGCGCGAGGGCCAGGGCCAGACCGACCGGTCCGGCCCCGACCACGATCACCGGATCCATGCGGGAACCTCCGGGCCCGAACCGGCCCATGGGCCGGCGTCGGTTACCGCTGCCGCATATGCCGCGTGGATGCTCCCGGGAGGTGTCACGAAGAGCAATGCAACAGTTCGCCTGGGTGTCCGTCAAGCAGCAGGTGAAGTGCGCCGGTTCGCGCCGCGACGGCCGCGTGCCTCGATCCACCGCGCGAGCGCGGTCAGCAGGAGGCACAGGGCGATGTAGATCGGCGCGATCACCAGGACCACGGGGATGTAGGGGAAGCCCGCGGCGTTCATCGGCTGGCTGGCGATCTTCTTGCCCATGAACAGCAGCTCGTTGTAGGTGATGATGAAGCCCAGCGAGGTGTCCTTGAGGGTGACGACCAGCTGGCCGATCATCGACGGCAGCATCGAGCGGACGGCCTGCGGGACCAGGATGCCGGACATCACCTGGGTCTTGCGCATCCCGAGGGCGTACGCCGCCTCACCCTGGCCGCGCGGCACCGCGTTGACGCCGCTGCGGATGATCTCGGCCTGGACGGCGCCGTTGTAGAGGGTGAGGCCGAGCACCAGCGCCCACATCGGGTTCTTGGCGAAGAACGCGTAGTAGAGCCCGACGATCAGGATCAGCAGCGGCATCGCCCGGAAGAACTGGACGACCGAGGTGCAGACCCAGCGGACCGGCCGGTGGTCGGACAGCTGTCCGGCGGCCAGCAGTGCGCCCAGGGTGAGCGAGAAGGCCGCCGCCAGGCCGAAGGCCTTCAGGGTGGCCAGCAGGCCGTCCACGATCATCTGTTGGACGAAGGTGTACTGGAACGGGTCCCACAGGTCGGCGTCGAACTGGCCGTTGTCGGCGAGCGCGGAGACGACGTACCAGAGCAGGCCCGCGATGCCGATCAGCGAGAGGACGCCGAAGACGCGGTAGCGGGTGCGGGCCCGGGGGCCGGGGGTGTCGTAGAGGACACTGGCCGAGGCCTGGCGCTGGAACAGACTCATGCGTCCACCTCGCCGCGCTCCGCGGGGGCATTCGCCCGTACGCACCTCTTGATGATGTGCTCGCTTCGCTCGCTCATCGGGCCACCGCCAGTCGGGATTCCAGGACGCGGAAGAACGAGGCGACCGTCGCGCTGATCAGCAGGTAGGCGCAGGCCACCCAGAAGAAGATCGAGAAGATCGAGTAGCCGCGCTCGGAGAAGGTCTGCTGGGCGCTGTACAGCTCGCCGACGCTGAACGCGCCGGCGATCGCCGAGTTCCTCGGCAGTGCGATGAACACGCTGCTCATCGGGGCCAGCACGGTGCGGGTGGCCTGCGGCAGGACGACCAGGGTGAGGGTCTGGAAGAAGTTCATGCCGAGGCTGCGGGCCGCCTCCACCTGGCCGAGCGGCACGGTGTTGATGCCGGAGCGGATCACCTCGCAGACGAACGAGGCGGTGTACCCGCCGAGCGCCAGCACCGCGAAGCCGAGGTGGCTGAAGTGCACGCCGAGCGGCGGCAGGCCGAAGGTGACGGCGAAGAACAGCAGGGTCAGCGGGGTGTTGCGGAACAGCGTCACCCAGGTGGTGCCGAAGGCGCGCAGGACCGGCACCGGGGAGACCCGGAAGGCCGCCAGCAGGGTGCCCAGCAGCAGGGCGAGCAGGGCGCTGAGCGCGCTCAGCTCGATCGTCTGCAGGAAGCCGTCGCGGAACAACGCGAAGTTGTCCTGCTCGAACAGGAACCCCATCCGGCGGCCCTCCTCTCACAGATGGTCAGAACAGATGGTCAGAACAGATGGTCGGCGTAGGTGATCGGGTACGGCGGCCGGATCAGTAGCGGTCGAGGGTCGGGATCGCCGGGGCGGCCGAGCCGGACGCGCCCAGGGTCGCGTCGTAGGCCTTCTTCCAGTCGCCGTTGTCCTCGTGGGCCTTGAGGGAGTCGCTGATCGCGTCGCGCAGCGCCTTGTCGTCCTTGTTGAGGCCGACGCCGTAGTTCTCCTTGGTGAACGGCTTGCCGACCACCCGGAGCTTGGGCGAGTACTTGGAGGCGTAGCCCTTGAGGATCGCGTCGTCGGTGGTGACCGCGTCGACCTCGCCCGACATCAGCTTCTCGACGCAGGCCGAGTAGGTGTCGAACTGGGTGATCTTCGGGTTGTACTGCTTGATGTTCTGGATCGAGGTCGAGCCGGTGGCGGTGCAGACGTTCTTGCCGCCGATGCTCTCCGGGCCGGTGATCGAGGTGTTGTCGCTCTTCACCAGGAAGTCCTGGCCGGCGATGTAGTACGGGCCGGCGAAGGAGACCGTCTTCTTGCGCTCGTCGTTGATGCTGTAGGTGCCGACGTAGAAGTCGATCTGGCCCTTGGCGATGGCCGGCTCGCGCTGCGAGGAGACCAGGGTCTGCCACTTGATCTGCTGCGGGGTGAAGCCGAGGTCGGCGGCGACCATCTTGGCGATCTCGATGTCGAAGCCGCTGCGGTCGCCGCTGGCGACGTCCTCCCAGCCGAGGTTCGGCTGGTCGGCCTTGGCGCCGATGATCAGCTGGCCGCGCTTCTTGGCCTCGGCGATGATCGGGGAGTCGACCTTGACGTCGGTCTTGACCGTGTAGGCCGGCAGCGCCGGGGCGCCGCCGGCGCTCGCCGAGTTCGCGGAGGAGGCGGGCGTGCCGTCCTTGCCGCAGGCGGCGGTGGCGGTGAGCGCGACGGCACAGAGCGCCACGGCGAGGGTGCGGGAAGTCCTCATGAGGGTGTTCTCCTGGGGCTGGGCCGCGGCGTCAACCGGGCTCTGGCGTCTGGAAGTCGTGCACGGGCAGGGCCGGCCGGCGTCGTCGCCGGCTGCGGCCCCGCGTGGTCTCGAAGGGTCAGTGGTGCAGGATCTTCGAGAGGAAGTCCTTGGCGCGGTCGGAGCGCGGCGCGGTGAAGAAGGCGTCCGGGGTGTTCTGCTCGACGATCTTCCCGTCGGCCATGAACAGCACCCGGTTGGCGGCGGAGCGGGCGAAGCCCATCTCGTGGGTGACCACGACCATCGTCATGCCGTCGGCGGCCAGTTGGCGCATGACCTCCAGCACCTCGTTGACCATCTCCGGGTCGAGGGCCGAGGTCGGCTCGTCGAAGAGCATCACCTTCGGCTTCATCGCCAGCGCCCGGGCGATCGCCACGCGCTGCTGCTGGCCGCCGGAGAGCTGGGCCGGGTACTTGTCCGCCTGCGCCCCGACGCCGACCCGCTCCAGCAGTTCGCGGGCGGTCTTCACGGCGTGCGAACGGACCACCTTGCGCACCTTGACCTGGGCGAGGACCACGTTCTCCAGCACGGTCTTGTGCGCGAACAGGTTGAAGGACTGGAACACCATGCCGACCTCGGCGCGCAGCCGTGCCAGCTCCCGGCCCTCGGCGGGCAGCGGGCGGCCGGACAGGGTGATCGTTCCGGAGTCGACGGTCTCCAGCCGGTTGATCGTGCGGCAGAGCGTGGACTTGCCCGACCCGGACGGGCCGATCAGCACCACCACCTCGCCCTGGCTGATCTCCAGGTCGATGTCCTGCAGCACGTGCAGCGCGCCGTAGTGCTTGTTGACCTTGCTCAGCACGACCAGCGGGGCGGCTGCGGGGGTGGAGTCCTCGACCGGCTTCTCGGTCATCGCGCCTTGCTCCCTTTGTGTCGAACTGAGTTGGTTCCTGCCTGCCCTGGAGTTCCAACTCCCTTGAGCGGCAAAGGTGGTACGAATCCGGGAGCCACGACCGGCGGAGCCGCAGCCCCCGGTGGGGTGACCATAGGAGCGCTGACGGTGCCCCGTCAGCCGATCTGAGCGGAACTTGAGGATCACGAAACGGCCACGCGATCCGTACGTACTGTTCGCGAGTGTGTCGACGGGGCATGTCACAGCGGGAATCCGCACCGCCGCCGGCCGTCCCCCACAAGCCCGGTACGCGGTCGAACCTGGCGCCCGGACGCCTGCTGGCCCATACTGCGCAGGACCGGGCCCCGCGTGAACGGCCCGGTGATCACGTGGGGGAAGGAGGAGAACAGGATGCGACTGCTGCTCGTCGAGGACGACGAACGCGTGGCCGCGGCGCTGGTCGCGGTGCTCGGCCGGCACGGCTTCCAGGTGCGGCACGCCCGCAGCGGGCACGAGGCGCTGGACGCCCTGGTGCCGGACGGCAACGAGCCGTACCGCGTCGTGCTGCTCGACCTCGGGCTGCCCGACCGTGACGGCTTCGAGGTCTGCAGCCGGATCCGGGCCGGCAGCGGGGTGCCGGTCATCATGGTGACCGCCCGCGCCGACATCCGCTCCCGGATCCACGGCCTCAACCTCGGCGCCGACGACTACGTCACCAAGCCGTACGACATGGGCGAGCTGCTCGCCCGCATCCACGCGGTCGCCCGCCGCGGCGCCCAGCCGTCCTCGGCGGCGGCGCCCGCGCCCGACTCCGTACCGCAGCAGCGCGGCCCGCTGGAGTCCCGCGGCATCCGGATCGACCGGGAGCGCCGCCGGGTCAGCGTGGACGGCCGTGACGTGCCGCTCACCCGCAAGGAGTTCGACCTGCTGGCGCTGCTCGCCCAGAGCCCCGGCGTGGTCTACCGCCGCGAGCAGATCTTCAGCGAGGTCTGGCGCAGCGGCTGGGAGGGCAACGGCCGCACCCTGGAGGTGCACATCGGCTCGCTGCGCAACAAGCTCGCGCTGCCGGGCCTGGTCGAGGCCGTGCGCGGCGTCGGCTACCGCCTGATACCCGACTCCCCGTCCACCACCGCGGCCGACCAGGCCCCGTCCGCCCCCGCGGAGCACTGACCGCACGTGCGCACCCGCCTGCTCGGCATCCTGATCGCCCTCATGCTCTGTGTCCTGGCCGCCCTGGGGCTGCCGCTCGCGGCGGCGTTCGCGGCGGCCGAGCAGAGCCGGGTGGTGGTCGACCGGCTCGACGATGCCGCCCGCTTCGCCCAGGACCTGCCCACCTCGGGCGCCGCCGCCCTGGACTCCGCCCGCAAGGCCGACCCGGAGCCCGCCCCCGGCGACCTCAGCCGACGGCACGCGATCGACGCCGAGGTCCAGCGCTACTACGACCTGTACGGCGTGCGGCTGGGCATCTTCCAGCGCGACGGCATGCCAATCGCGGTCGCGCCGCACGACTGGCGGGTGCCCGCCGTCGGCTGGGGCGCCCAGGCCTTCCAGGAGGCGCTCGACGGGCGGCGCAGCCACAACCCCCCGCAGGTCTGGCCGTGGACCGAGGACCGGACGATCACCGTCGCCGCCCCGGTGGTGCGCGACGGCGACGTGGTCGCGGTGGTGCTCAGCGAGTCCCCGACCGGGGCGCTGCGGGCCCGGGTGCTGCACAAGTGGCTGGTGCTGGCCGGCGGCGAGGCGGCCGCGATGGCCGTCGCCGTGCTGCTGGCCGTCCGGCTCACCGAGTGGGTGCTGCGCCCGGTGCGCACCCTGGACCGGGCCACCCACGACATCGCCACCGGGCAGATGGCCGCGCGGGTCGCCCCCGGCGGCGGGCCGCCCGAACTCCAGCGGCTGGCAAGGTCGTTCAACGAGATGGCGGACCACGTGGTGCACGCCATGGACCAGCAGAAGGCCTTCGTCGCGGACGCCTCGCACCAACTGCGCAACCCGCTCTCGGCGCTGCTGCTGCGGGTCGAGGTGCTCGGGCTGGAGCTGCCCGAGGGCCACGAGGAGGAGGTCAGCGGCGTCCGGGAGGAGGGCACCCGGCTGGCCCGGGTGCTGGACGACCTGCTCGGCCTGGCCACCGCCGAGCACGCCCGTCCCGAACCCGAGCGGACCGACCTCGCCCAGCTGACCCTCGCCCGGGTGGACGGCTGGCGGCCGGTGGCCGAGCAGCGCGGCATCGAACTGCGCTGGGACGGTCCGGCGCTGGCCATCGGCATGGCGGACCCGATCGGCTTCGGCTCCGCGCTGGACGCCGTCCTGGACAACGCGCTCAAGTTCGGCCCGGCCGGCAGCCAGGTGCGGCTGCGGGTCGCGGTGCGCCGGGACGAGGTCGCGGTGACCGTCACCGACGCCGGGCCCGGGCTCACCGAGGACGAGGTGTCCCGGGCCGGGGACCGGTTCTGGCGCAGCGCGCGGCACCAGAACGTGGACGGCTCCGGGCTGGGCCTGTCCATCGCCCGCACCCTGCTGACGGCCGGCGGCGGCTCGCTCGGCTTCGCTCCGGTCGAGCCGACCGGGCTGGCGGTGACCCTGGCGGTGCCGCGGCCGGAACGGCCGTAGTCGGTCCGGCCGGCTAGGGCTTCACCGAGCGGTAGTAGCGCGCCGCGCCCTCGTGCAGCGGGAGCGGGTCGGTGTAGACGGCGGTGCGCAGGTCGACCAGCTGGGCGGCGTGCACCTGGGCGCCGATCTGGTCCCGGCTGTCGATCACCGCTCGGGTCATGCCCTCGATCAGCCCCGGGTCCACGTCGTCCCGGGTGACCAGCAGGTTGGGCACGGCCATGGTGGCGACGGCGTCCTTGGGCTCGGCGTTCGGGTAGGTGCCCTTGGGCATGGTGGCCGCCCGGTAGGCGTCGACGCCGTCGCCCTCGGACTTGTGCAGCGCCTCGGAGAGGTCGGCCAGCGGGACGATCCGGATCCGCATGTGGTCGGAGAGGTCGGTGAGCGCGCTGGTCGGCAGGCCGCCGGACCAGAAGAAGGCGTCGATCCTGCCCTCGCGCAGCTCGTCGGAGCCGTCGCTGACGCCCCCCGGCACCGGCGTTATGTCGTGGTCCGGGTCCAGGCCGGCCGCGGTCAGCAGCCGCCTGGTCACCAGGTTCACCCCGGACTGCGGCAGGCCGACGCCGACCCGCAGGCCCTTGAGGTCGGCGGCGCGGCGCACCGTGGAGTCGGCCGGGACGACCAGCTGCAGGTAGTCGTCGTACAGCCGGGCGATCGCCCGCAGCTTGCCCTTCCCCGGCCCCTGGTAGTCGGCGACCGCGTCGGCGGTGGCGATGGCGAAGGTGTCCTGGCCGCTGATCACCCGGGTGAGGTTGTCCACCGAGCCCTCGGAGCTGTCCAGGGCCAGCCGCACCCCCGGCATGGTCTGCGAGACGTGGCTCTGCAGCAGCTGCCCGTACCGGTCGTAGACCCCGCGCGGGACGCCGGTCGCGAAGCGGGTCTCCCCGCGCGGGTACCCGGGCGAGCGGGCCGCCGACAGCCACCAGCCGCCCAGCCCGGCGACCAGCAGCACCAGCACCAGCACCGTCCGCCACAGCGGGCTGCGGGCCGCGCGGCGGACGGCGGCGCCGAGACGTGACGGATCGGTGGGGGTCATGCAGGGATACTGCCAGGCGCTCCCCCCGAACGGGAGGGGTCGCGCCGAGCATCTGCGCGCGGAAGGCTCCGGGGCCGCCTTGACGAAGATCCGGGAATGGGCGGCTCGCGGCTGCCCGTACCCTGGTCTGGTGAGCGGTGAGAGCGGATTGAAGAGCTACAAGGTCGTCACGCACGGCTGTCAGATGAACGTCCACGACTCCGAGCGGCTGTCCGGCCTGCTGGAGGACGCGGGTTACGTCAAGGCCGGGCCGGACGGCGACCCGGACCTGGTCGTGTTCAACACCTGTGCGGTGCGCGAGAACGCCGACAACAAGCTGTACGGCAACCTCGGGCAGCTCGCGCCGGTCAAGGGCCGACACCAGGGCATGCAGATCGCCGTCGGCGGCTGCCTGGCCCAGAAGGACCGCGAGTCGATCGTCAAGCGCGCCCCCTGGGTCGACGTGGTGTTCGGCACCCACAACATCGGGCACCTGCCGGCGCTGCTGGAGCGGGCCGCGGTCGAGCGCAAGGCCCAGGTCGAGATCCTGGAGTCGCTGGAGACCTTCCCCTCCACGCTGCCCACCCGCCGCGAGTCCGCGTACGCGGCCTGGGTCGCCATCTCGGTCGGCTGCAACAACACCTGCACCTTCTGCATCGTCCCCGCGCTGCGCGGCAAGGAGGAGGACCGCCGCCCCGGCGACGTCCTCGCCGAGATCGAGGCGCTGGTGGACGAGGGCGTCATCGAGGTGACCCTGCTCGGCCAGAACGTCAACGCCTACGGCTCGGACCTGGGCGACCGCGAGGCCTTCTCCAAGCTGCTGCGCGCGGCCGGCCTGATCGAGGGCCTGGAGCGGATCCGCTTCACCTCGCCGCACCCGCGCGACTTCACCGACGACGTGATCGCCGCGATGGCCGAGACCCCGAGCGTGATGCACCAGCTGCACATGCCGCTGCAGTCCGGCTCGGACCGCGTCCTCAAGGCGATGCGCCGCTCCTACCGGCAGGACCGGTTCCTCGGGATCATCCGCAAGGTCCGCGAGGCGATGCCGGACGCGGCCATCTCCACCGACATCATCGTGGGCTTCCCCGGCGAGACCGAGGAGGACTTCGAGGAGACGATGCACGTCGTCCGCGAGGCCCGCTTCACCAACGCCTTCACCTTCCAGTACTCCAAGCGCCCCGGCACCCCCGCCGCCGAGATGGCCGACCAGGTGCCCAAGGAGGTCGTCCAGGCCCGCTACGACCGGCTGATCGCCCTCCAGGAGGAGATCTCCTGGGACGAGAACAAGAAGCAGGTCGGCCGCACCCTGGAGATCCTGGTCGCCGAGGGCGAGGGCAAGAAGGACGACAGGACCCAGCGCCTCTCCGGCCGCGCCCCCGACAACCGGCTCGTGCACTTCACCAAGCCCGACGAGCCGGTGCGCCCCGGCGACGTGGTGACCGTCGAGATCACCTACGCCGCCCCGCACCACCTGCTGGCCGAGGGCCCCACCCTCGCGGTGCGCCGCACCCGGGCCGGCGACGCCTGGGAGAAGCGCCAGGCCAAGCCCGCCGACAAGCCGGCCGGCGTGCTGCTCGGCCTGCCGGGCATCGGCGCCCCGGCCCAGCTGCCGCTGGCCGCCCCGGCGGGCGGTGCCTGCTGCGGCGACTGACCCGCGTGCCCCGACGGCGGCGAGCGCGCGAACAGGAGCTCCCGAGCTCCGGCCGGGCCGTTCGGCTTCCCGGCTAGAGTGATCCGCATGCTGGTAGCCGCCGCCGTGTGCCCCTGTCCGCCGCTGCTCGTCCCCGAGGTCGCCGCCGGGGCCGCGCCCGAGCTGGACGGGCTGCGCGCCGCGTGCGACGAGGCGCTGGCGGCGTTGGTCGCGGCCGGGCCGCAGCTGGTCGTGGTGGTCGGCGCCGGGCCGGAGGCCGAGGTGTGGACCGAGGGCGGGGCCGGCTCCTTCCACCGCTACGGGGTGCCGCTGGTCGCCAAGCTGCCCGGCGGGCGGGTCGAGGGCCCGGAACTGGCGCCCTCGCTGACCATCGGCGCCTGGCTGCTGGAACGCGCCGGGGTGACCCTGCCGACGCACGCCTGCGCGGTGCCCGCCGACGCCCCCGCCGACCGGATGCTCGGCCTCGGCCAGGGCCTGGCCGGCCTCGCCGACCGGGTCGCCCTGCTGGTGCTCGGCGACGGCAGCGCCTGCCGCACGCTGAAGGCGCCCGGCTACCTGGACGAGCGGGCCGAGGGCTTCGACGCCGCGCTGGCCGCCGCCCTCGGCTCGGCCGACCTGCCCGCGCTGGCCGCCCTGGACCCGGCCCTGGCCGCCGAGCTGAAGGCCGAGGGCCGGGCGCCCTGGCAGGTGCTGGCCGGCGCCGCCGAGGGCGCCGGCCTCACCGCGCGGCTGGGCTACCAGGACGCGCCGTACGGGGTCGGGTACTTCGTGGCGTCCTGGAGCTGAGCCTCAGGACCGGAGCTGAGCCTCTGGACCGGGGCCGAGCTCCAGGACTGCGCTGAGCCTCAGGACGGCGCTGAGCCTCAGGACTGCGGGGGCCGGCCGTCGCCGCCCTCGCCCTCCGGCTTGGGCTTGTGGGCGAAGTCGCCCACCGCGTCCTTGGCCTTGTCGGCGCCGTGCTCGATCTTGTCGCTGTACTTGCCCTTGGTCGCCTTGTCGATCGCGCCGCCGGCCTTGTCGACGATGTGCTCGATCTGGTCGCTGTGCTTGCCGGCGAGCTCGCTGGCCTTCTCCTTGAGCTCCTCGGCCTTGCCCTTGAGGTTGTCCATCAGACCCATGGCGATCTCCTTCGTTCCCTGTCTCCTGCACAACGCATCCGACCGGTAAAGAGTTCGCAAAGCCGGCCGGGGGTGGAAACGGCCGGAGACGGCCCGGGAAACAGTCACATCCTCGCGCAGCCGACGGCGGGCGGCAGCCCGGCCCCGGTCGCGGCGGCGGTTTGGGAGACTGGAGCGGTGAGCAGCTCCCGTGTGATCAGCATCGTCGGCGCGACCGCCGCCGGAAAGTCCGACCTGGCCGTCGCCATCGCCCGCAGCCTCGGCGGCGAGGTGATCAACACCGACTCGATGCAGCTGTACCGGGGCATGGACATCGGCACCGCGAAGCTGACCATGGCCGAGCGCGAGGGAGTGCCGCACCACCTGATGGACGTCTGGGACGTCACCGAGACCGCCAGCGTCGCCGAGTACCAGCGGCTGGCCCGGGCCGAGATCGACCGGCTGCTCGTGGCCGGCCGCACCCCCGTCCTGGTCGGCGGCTCCGGGCTGTACGTCCGGGCCGCGATCGACGAGATGGAGTTCCCCGGCACCGACCCGCAGGTGCGCGCCCGGCTGGAGGCCGAACTGGAGCAGGCCGGCCCGTACGCGCTGCACCGGCGGCTGGCCGAGCTGGACCCGGCGGCCGCCGAGGCGATCCTGATCGGCAACGGGCGGCGGATCGTTCGCGCCCTGGAGGTCATCGAGATCACCGGGCAGCCGTTCACCGCCAACCTGCCGAGCAACACCGCGGTGTACGAGGCGGTGCAGATCGGCGTCGCCGTGCCGCGCCCCGAGCTGGACGAGCGGATCGCGCTGCGGGTCGACCGGATGTGGGAGGCCGGGCTGCTGGACGAGGTGCGGGAGCTGGAGCGGGTCGGGCTGCGGGAGGGCCGGACCGCCTCCCGGGCGCTCGGCTACCAGCAGGTGCTCGACCACTTCGCCGGCGAGTGCACCGAGGACGAGGCGCGGGCGGAGACCGTCCGGGCCACCAGGCGCTTCGCCCGCCGCCAGGAGTCCTGGTTCCGCCGGGACGACCGCATCCACTGGCTCTCCCGGCCGGCCGGCACCGACCCCGTCGAGCTGCTGGAACGCTCCCTCGAACTGATCGGCCGTCAGGGAGTTCCGGCCGCATAGGTGCTGTTCCGGCCAATTCGGCGGTGCACCTGCGCGCGCAGGTGACCGTGCAGGACGAACCGGGGGTCACGGCCCGATCACGTGATGGCCACGGATCACCCGAGGACCCCGGTCAGGCCCCGAACGTCCCCTCTGGACATGCCATCATCGATGCCATAAGGGTCGGCCCGTGCGGGTCGGCCGTGCCCGGCCGCGAGTCCGCTCGTGTCGAACTGTCAGGGGAGGCCGTGTGTCGACGGGTACCGGCCCCGAAACCGGCCAGGGCGGAAGCGTCACCGCGCCGGCCGAGGAGTTCGACGAGTCCACGCGGGGGGACCTCCCCGTGCTGACCGGCCTGGAGGCACCGACCTCGTACGCGGCCGCGGTGCCCGCGCTGGACACCCGCACCCCGCCGGACGCCGCGGTGCACGAGCGGGAGATCCGGCCGCGGCGCCGGCTCCGCTGGTGGCAGACCCTGCCGATCGCCCTGCTCGGCACCCTCGGTTCGCTGATGTTCGCCTTCCCGCTCGCCTTCGGGTCGGCCGGGGCGCGCGCCACCATGGTCGGGATGCTCGGGCTGCTGTTCACCGCCGCCTCGGTCGGCTGGGGCGCGATGGCCGCCCGGCACGCCGGCTACAAGTGGCCCGGGCTGCCGCGCCGGGGCTCCGGGCAGCGGGCCGGCTGGCAGGCCATCGTGGTCTACACCCTGATCGCGCTGGTCGCCTGCGCGCTCGCGGTGTGGCGGGTCGCCTACCTGCGCTGAGGACGCCGCCTGCGCCGAGCCGGCCGCGGGGCTCTCAGTACCATCGGTGGGGTGAGCGCATCCTCTCCTCAGCAGCGGGCCGGTCTCCCCTTCTTCAAGGGGCACGGCACCCAGAACGACTTCGTGATCGTGCCCGACCCGGACGGTGTGCTGGAGATCGGCCCGGAGGCCGTCGCCGCGCTGTGCGACCGGCGGGCCGGCATCGGCGGCGACGGGCTGCTGCGCGTGGTGCGCGCGGCCGCCGACCCGGCCGCCGCGAGCCAGGCCGACCGGGCCGAGTGGTTCATGGACTACCGCAACTCCGACGGCAGCGTCGCCGAGATGTGCGGCAACGGCCTGCGGGTGTTCGCCCGCTTCCTGGTCGAGGCCGGCCTGGCGAAGCCCGGCGAGCTGGCGATCGCCACCCGCTCCGGGGTGCTCACCGCGAAGGTCGCCGAGGACGCCGCGGACGGGACCTCCGGCGACGTCACCATCGACATGGGCCGGGCCCGGCTGCCCGGACCGGACGGCATCGAGGTGGCCGTCGGCGAGCGGCGCTGGCCGGCCCTGAACGTCAACATGGGCAACCCGCACGCGGTGGCGTTCGTGGCGAGCCTGGACCAGGCCGGGGACCTCTTCAGTGCACCGCTCACCAGCCCCGAGGGCGTCTACCCGGAGGGCGTCAACGTCGAGTTCGTGGTGGACCGCGGCCCGCGGCACGTCGCGATGCGGGTGCACGAGCGCGGTTCGGGCGAGACCCGCTCCTGCGGCACCGGCGCCTGCGCCGTCGCGGTGGCGGCGATCCGCCGGGACGGCCTGGACCCGGCGGTCACCGGTACGGCGGTCTCGTACACCGTGGACGTGCTGGGCGGCCGGCTGGTGATCACCGAGCACCCGGACGGCCGGGTGGAGATGACCGGGCCGGCGGTGATCGTGGCCGAGGGGCGGCTGGACGCGCGCTGGTGGGAGTCGCTGGGCCGGTAGTGACGGCCCGGTTTGCCCACTTCGTACGGTGACGAATCCCCCCGATCGGGTGATACCGGTCGCGGACGGGAATCACGGCGTCGCGGAACGTGCTCTGCTCGGTAGCATGGACCACCGGGTCACCCCACGGGGAGGGGCCGCACCCGGCGACGTTGCCGGAGGTGCCGATGACCATCGAAGCCGGGCAGTCCCCCCTCGCGGGGCAGCCGACGAGCGCACGGCAGGCCGGGGCCAGGAGGCCCCTCGGGGAGTTCGGCCTGGCCGCCCTCGGCCGGGCCGGGCGGGCCGCCCTGCTGGCCACCGGCCGGCCGCCGGTGCCGGACGCCCTGGAACCGCTGGTCCGGGTGCACCGGCAGCACCACCCGCAGGCGGACCTCGCCCTGCTGGCCCGGGCGTACCGGCTGGCCGAGGCCAGCCACCGCGGCCAGAAGCGCAAGAGCGGTGAGCCGTACATCACCCACCCGCTGGCCGTCACCATGATCCTGGCCCAACTCGGCGCCGGGACGACCACCTTGGTCGCCTCGCTGCTCCACGACACCGTCGAGGACACCGAGTTGACGCTGGACCAGGTGAGCGCCGGATTCGGTCCCGAAGTCGCCTACCTGGTCGACGGGGTGACCAAGCTGGAGAAGGTCGACTTCGGCGCCGCCGCCGAGGCCGAGACCTTCCGCAAGATGCTGGTCGCCACCGGGGACGACGTCCGGGTGATGGTGATCAAGCTCGCCGACCGGCTGCACAACATGCGCACCATCCGGCACATGAAGCCGGCCAGCCAGGTGCGGATCGCCAAGGTCACCCGGGACGTGCTGATCCCGCTGGCCGAGCGGCTCGGCATCCAGGTGCTCAAGGCGGAGCTGGAGGACATCGTCTTCGCCACCCTGCACCCCGAGGAGCACGCCCGGACCCGCGGCCTGATGGCAGGTCACGAGGCCGAGCCGGACACCCTGCTGGAGCCCTTCGCCCGGCAGCTGGCCCGTCAGCTGGCCGAGGCCGGGGTCGCCGCCGAGGTGACGGTACGGCCCCGGCACTGCGTCTCGCTGCACCGGGTGCTGCTCAAGCGGGCCGCGGCGCCGGGCCGGGACGGCCGGCCGCAGGAGCCCCAGCCCGCCGACTTCGGGCGGCTGCTGGTGGTGGTCGAGGAGAACGCCGACTGCTACGCGGTGCTCGGCGAGCTGCACACCTGCTGGACGCCGCTGCCCGGCGAGTTCAAGGACTTCGTCGCCGCCCCCAAGTTCAACCTCTACCAGTCGCTGCACACCGCCGTCGCGCTGGCCGGCGGCACGGTGGTCGAGGTGCTGGTGCGGACCCGGCGGATGCACGAGGTGGCCCAGACCGGGGTGGTCGCGCTCGGCGACCCGTCCCCGGCCGGCCCGGCCCAGGACACCGACGAACTGGACCGCACCGACCCGGCCCGGCCCGGGTGGCTCAGCCGGCTGCTGGAGTGGCAGCAGGAGACCCCCGACCCGGACGCCTTCTGGTCCGCGCTCACCGCCGACCTGGCCGGCGACCGCGAGATCACCGTGGTGACGGAGAGCGGCGAAACGCTTCAGCTGAGGGCCGGGGCCAGCTGTGTGGACGCCGCCTACCTGCTCGGCGAGGAGACCGGCCACCGATGTATCGGCGCCCGGGTCAACGGCCGGCTCACCGCGCTGTCCACCGTGCTCCGGGACGGGGACGTGCTCGCGGTGCTCACCGAGAGCCTCCCGGCCGGCGGTGGGGCGCAGCCGTCCGGCCCCTCGCCGGAGTGGCTGGCGCACGCCCGCACCCCGGCCGCCCGGCTGGCCATCGAGCGCTGGCTGGCCGACCACCCGGCCCGGCTGCCGGTGGTGCGCACCGGCCCGGCCGCCGGCCAGCCCGCCCCGCCCGCGCACCGGGCGGGCGAGCGCCGGGCCGCCCCGGTCGCGGTGATCGGCCGGCCCGGGGCGCCGGTGCGGCTGGCCCGCTGCTGCACGCCCGTCCCCCCGGACGAGGTGGCCGGCTACCCGATCCGCGGCGGCGCGGTGGCCGTGCACCGCACCGCCTGCCCGGCCGGGCAGCGGCTGCGCGCGGACGGCCGGGCCGAGCTGGAGGTCCGCTGGCAGCCGGAGGCTGCCCCGGCGGCCGGGCACCGGGTGACCCTGCGAGCCGAGGCGCTGAACCGGCCCCGGCTGCTCGCCGACCTCACCGCGGCGATCTCCGCCCAGGGCGTCGGCATCGTGTCCGCCGAGGTCGAGCCGCCGCAGGAGCTGCGGGTCCGGCACACCTACACCGTGGAGCTGCCCGAGCCGGGGGCGCTGCCCGCCCTGATGCGGGCGATGCTCAGGGTCTCCGGGGTGTACGACGTGAGCCGGCCGCACGCCCCGGAGGGGGGCCGGACCCGAGAGGGGGCGACCCGGTCCGGCGAGGGGGTGACCCGGTCCGGGGAAGGGGCCCGGCCCCGTGAGGAGGCCCGGCACTCCGGGGAAAATGGGGATGACCGGCCCGTGCCGGGCGTGCGACCATCATGGGGAATTCACGGCCGGTCCACGGCGTTCTCAGGGCAGAGGAGCCCGGGTGAGATCCAGGGGTCCTCGCCGAAGCCATCCAGCGACCAAAGGACAGAATGACCTCCACGTTCGACACCCGCGACCACGCCGACGCCCCGCGCCGCCTCGACGGTCTGCGAGCGGAAGCCCTCATGGACGAGGACCTCGCGGCCATCGACGAGGACCCCGGCCACAACTACGACGGCGACCAGTACGACCGTAGCGAGCGCGCCGCCCTGCGCCGGGTCGCCGGCCTCTCCACCGAACTCGAAGACGTCACCGAGGTCGAGTACCGCCAGCTCCGTCTGGAGCGCGTGGTGCTCGTCGGCGTCTGGACCGACGGCACCCTGGAGGAGGCGGAGAACTCGATGGCCGAGCTCGCCGCGCTCGCCGAGACGGCCGGCTCCGAGGTCCTGGACGGCGTCATCCAGCGCCGGGACAAGCCCGACGCGGCCACCTACATCGGCTCCGGCAAGGCGCAGGAGCTGCGCGACATCGTCGCCTCCACCGGCGCCGACACCGTGGTCTGCGACGGTGAGCTCACCCCCGGCCAGCTGATCCACCTGGAGGACGTGGTCAAGGTCAAGGTCGTCGACCGGACGGCCCTGATCCTGGACATCTTCGCCCAGCACGCCAAGTCCCGGGAGGGCAAGGCGCAGGTCTCGCTCGCGCAGATGCAGTACATGCTGCCGCGGCTGCGCGGCTGGGGTCAGTCGCTGTCCCGGCAGATGGGTGGCGGTGGCTCCGGCTCCTCGGGCGGCGGCATGGCCACCCGTGGTCCCGGTGAGACCAAGATCGAGACCGACCGGCGCCGGATCCGCGAGAAGATGGCGAAGCTCCGCAGGGAGATCGCCGACATGAAGAAGGGCCGCGACACCAAGCGCCAGGAGCGCAAGCGCCACCAGGTGCCGTCCGTGGCCATCGCCGGGTACACCAACGCCGGCAAGTCCTCCCTGCTCAACCGGCTGACCGGCGCGGGCGTGCTGGTGGAGAACTCGCTGTTCGCCACCCTGGACCCGACCGTGCGCCGGGCCCAGACCCCGAGCGGGCGGCTCTACACCCTGGCCGACACCGTCGGCTTCGTCCGGCACCTGCCGCACCACCTGGTCGAGGCCTTCCGGTCGACCATGGAGGAGGTCGCCGACGCGGACCTCATCCTGCACGTGGTGGACGGCTCGCACCCCGAGCCGGAGACCCAGCTGGCCGCCGTCCGCGAGGTCATCGTCTCGGTCGACGCGCAGAACGTGCCGGAGATCGTGGTGATCAACAAGGCGGACGCCGCCGACCCGCACGTGCTGCAGCGCCTGCTGCGGCGCGAGCCGCACGCCATCGTGGTGTCGGCCCGCAGCGGCGCCGGCATCGAGGAGCTGCTGAAGCTCATCGACGACGAGCTGCCGCGCCCCGCCGTCGAGGTGCGGGCCCTGGTGCCCTACACCCAGGGCGCCCTGGTCTCCCGGGTGCACAAGGAGGGCGAGCTGCTCGCCACCGAGCACACCGCCGACGGCACGCTGCTGCACGCCAAGGTGCCGGCCGAGCTGGCCGCCGAGCTGGAGAACTTCGCGGTGGCCCTGCAGGGCTGAGCCACCACCGCCGAGCAGCCCCCGGACGATCGCGTCCGGGGGCTGCCGCACGTCCTGGCGGGTTGCCTCACGTTCTTGGCGGGTTACCTCACGGTCTTGGCGAAGTAGTCGAAGGCCTGCTTCGCCTGGTCCTGGAGGGACGGCCCGGCCAGGTAGCCGGCCGGACCGCGGTTGCCGACCGAGCTGACGCTGACCAGGTTGGGCTTGCCGTCCTTGGTGATGAACCAGCCGCCGCCGCCCGCGCCACCGGTCATGGTGCAGCCGATCACGTACATCGGCGGCCGGGCCCGGTCGAAGGGCAGCCGGCCCGGCGCCGCGGGGGAGTCGCAGCGCTGCAGCTCCATGCCGTCGAAGGGCCGCTCGACCGGGTAGCCGAAGGCGGCAACCGAGGAGATCTGCTCGCGCGGGGCGTTGAACCAGACCGGCACCGAACCGCCGACCGCCTCCTCCAGGGACGGCCCGGAGTCGGACTCGCCGCGCACCCGGACGATCCCGTAGTCGTACTGGTCGTGCGCGCCGACGCCGCCCTCCTGGAGCCAGGTCGGCGACACCAGCGCGCGCACCGCCGTCCAGCGGCCGTACGGGGCGGCCTGCTGGTCGCCGTACGGCTTGCCGCGGGCCGCCCGGCCGTCCCGGTTGAAGGCGGGCACGAAGACCAGGTTCTTCACCCAGGCGCCGCCCCTGCCGTCGTGCAGGCAGTGCGCGGCGGTGTAGACCAGGTTGCTCCGGCCCGGGTTGAGCGGGTCGGCGACCACCGTGCCGGAGCAGACCGCGTCGCCCTGGGGCGTGGTCATCAGCAGCTTGCCGACCAGGGCGGAGTCCGGGCCGTACGGGTGCGGCTGCGGCCGGGCCGGGACGGCGGCGGGCGGGGCGTCCCGCTGGACGGCGGGCGGTGCGGTGGCGGTCAGTGAGTACTCGGGGGTGGGGCGGGCCTTGGCGGCCTCCATCCGGGCGGTCGTCCAGTAGCCCGGAGCCGGCTGGTTGGTGAAGCCGCTGTCGGCGACGTACCGGGCCCAGTCCTCCAGCTTCCATCCGCTCAGGTCACCCAGGCTGGTCGGCGCGGCCTTGGGCAGCGCCGCGGGCGGGGTGGCCGGGGCGCCGGGGCCGTCCGGCCCGCAGGCGGCCGCGGTGAGCGTCAGGGCGGCGAGCAGCGCGGCGCCGGCCGTGGCGGCCCGCCGTCCCCTGGTACTGGTGGTGCTCGTGGCGTCGGTACTGCTGCTGCCGGTGCTGCCGGTGGTGCTGATGGCGCGCAAGCTGAGGTGCCCCCGTGGTGGTGCCGGTCACTGCTTCCTGGAGATCCAGTCCAGGGCCTGCTTGGCGACCGTCTCCAGGTACGGGCCGCTCAGCGAGGTGTGCTCCTGGGTGCCGATCGAGGTGTTGCTGACCAGCGCGGTCCTCCCGTCCGGCATGGTGGCGAACCAGCCGCCGCCGCTGGCGCCCTGGGTCATGTCGCAGCCGATGGTCAGCATGGACGGGCGCTTGGCGTCGAAGGACAGCCGGGTGGGCTTGCCGCCGTCGCACTTGTACAGCTCCTGGCCGTCGAACGGCTTGACCAGCGGGTAGCCGGTGGCCGAGACCTTGAGCTGGTCGCGGGGCGCGTCGAACCACACCGGGACGGCCGA
Organism: Kitasatospora sp. NPDC023176; assembly: GCF_055560495.1. NCBI lineage: Bacteria > Bacillati > Actinomycetota > Actinomycetes > Kitasatosporales > Streptomycetaceae > Kitasatospora > Kitasatospora sp. NPDC023176. The sequence continues at coordinate 25,754 of NZ_JBVHIP010000029.1, forward strand.
ACCGACCGTCTCCTCCAGGGACTTGCCGGTGTCGGCCTGGTTGTGCACGCGCATCACGGCGAAGTCGTACTGGTTGGCGGAGTCGCCGGTCGGACCGCCCTCGACCATCCACTGCGGGGAGGTGACGACCTGGTCGGCCCACCAGGTGCCGAGCGGGGCCAGCTCGGACAGCGGGGCCTTCTTGCCGCCGCTGGAGGCACCGGAGTTGTTGTAGGCGGGGACGAAGACCAGGTCCTTGTAGAAGTTGCCGCCCTTGCCCTCGTGCACGCAGTGCGCCGCCGTCCAGACCAGGTTGCTCTTGCCCGGGTGCTGGGGGTCGGCGATCACCGTCGCCGAGCAGTTGCCCCGGCCGCCCTGGGCGGAGAAGAACACCTTCCCGGAGGGCTGCTTGAGGTACGGGCGGGGCACCTGGACGGCCTTGACCACCGGCGGCTCTGGGTCGGTCACCCCGTTGTCGGCGGCCGGCTTGGCGGTGGGCGGGGCCGGGTCGGCGGGCTTGGCGTCGCCCATCTTGTCCGGGTTCCAGAAGTCCTTCACCACCGGGTTGTTGAAGACGTGCTTGGACGCCCACGTGTCCCAGTCGTCGTACTTCCACTTCTTCAGGTCGTCCCAGCTCTTCGGCAGGCCCTCCAGCAGGCTGGTCGGCAGACCGGACGGCAGGGTGATCCCGCCGATGACGCCGCCGGGGGCGGCCGAGGCGCTCACGTCCGCGGTGGGCGGCGGCGCCGCCACGGTCTTGTCGCCTCCCGCCGGGCCGTCCGGGCCGCAGGCGCTGACGGCCAGCAGCGTTCCGGTGACCAGGGCGGCGGCCAGAGCTGACCGGTGGATCGATGGCATCGGTGCGCTTCCCCCTGTACGCGATGGGATGGTGTCGGGTCGGGCTTCGGTGCGGCGGCTCGCCGTCCTGGAGTCTTCCATCGCAGTCCAGGACGGCGGCAGTCGCCCCCCGGGTTCCGGAGCTGACCGGAGGTCACCGATCCGTGACGCGGAACCGGGCTCCTCCTGGGCGCAGCAGGGCTGCCCCGGGCGGTGGCGCACTATCCCCGATCTTCACCCGGACGAGTGAGCGGTCCTTGTGATCACCCGTCAGGGATAGGTAACCCTTACCTGACGCGACGGTGCGAGCGCCCGCCGATCCCCTCCGCCACCAGCGCGCGTCCGCACCCCCACGCGCACCAAGGAGCAGCCTTGAGCACCGCCCTCACCGGAGCCCCGCCCGTACCGCCGCTGACCGCGGACCCCCCCTGCGAGCCGGAGGACGGGTCGGCATCGAAAGCGACGAGCGACGAGGGAGCGCAGCGCGTGCAGGAGCGAGGAGTGTCGGCGCCGGACCGGGCGCGCCCGGAGGCGGGCGAGGAGTACCGGCCCGGGCCCGACCCGCTGCTGCACCCCGACCCGCTGCTGCACCCCGACCCCGCCGTCGCCGCCGAACAGGCCGCCCTGGAGGCCCTGTTGCGCTGCTGGGCGCGGGAGACCGGAGCCCGCCCCGGACCGGACGGCCGACTGCGGATCGACGTCCTCGGCGGCGCCGCCCGGCTCACCGCCCCGGTCCGCTACTGGTCCCCCGGCGGCTGGCACCGCTTCGGCCCGGCCACCCTCTCGGTGGGGGAGAGCGCCGCGGCGGGAGACGCCTGCGCGGCCCCGGTGGACGCCGTCACCACCGCGGCCCTGCTCGCCGCCGCGGCCGCCGAACGGCCCGACCCCGGACAGGTCGCCGACCTTGCCGCCCGGGTCGCCGACTCGGTCATGCGCACCGGCGAGATCCTCGCCCACCGCCGCACCGCCGCCGAACCCGGCGGACCGGAACGCTCGCACTTCCTCGCCGCCGAACAGGCCCTGCTGCTCGGCCACCCGCTGCACCCCACCCCGAAGAGCCGCGACGGCCTCGGCCCGGCCCAGAGCGCCGCCTACTCGCCCGAACTGCACGGCAGCTTCCAGGTCCACTGGTACGCCGTGGACCGCACCCTGCTCGCGGCCGGCTCGGCCGTCGCCCAGAGCGCCGACCGGATCACCGCCGCCCTGCTCGGCAGCCACGCCACCCTGCCCCCCGGCACCGCCGCCCTGCCGCTGCACCCCTGGCAGGCCCGCGAACTCGCCCACCGCCCGGCCGTCGCCGCCCTGCTCGCCGACGGACTGCTGCACGACCTCGGCCCGGCCGGCGAACCCTGGCACCCCACCTCCTCGGTGCGCACCGTCTACCGGCCCGGCACCCCGTGGATGCTCAAACTCTCGCTCGGCCTGCGGATCACCAACTCCCGCCGGGAGAACCTGCGCAAGGAGCTCCACCGGGGCCTGGAGGTGCACCGGCTGCTGGAGAACGGCCTCGCCGCCGAGTGGCGGGCCGCCCACCCCGGCTTCGACATCGTCCGCGACCCGGCCTGGATCGGCGTCGACCACCCCGAACTCGGCGACCCCGGCGGACTGGACACCGTGCTGCGCGCCCAGCCCTTCGCGCCCACCGACCGGGCGCTGTGCGTGGCCGGACTGGTCGCCGAACAGCCGCGCGGCACCGGCGCCACCGTGCCGTCGGCGCTCGGCGACACCCTGCGCGCGCTCGCCGCCCGCACCGGCCGCCCGGCGCGCACCGTGGCCGCCGAATGGTTCCTGCGCTACCTGGAGGCCGTCGTCCTGCCCGTCCTCTGGCTGGACGGCCGCGGTGGCATCGCCCTGGAGGCGCACCAGCAGAACAGCATCGTCCTGCTGGACGCCGAGGGCTGGCCCAGCGGCGGCCGCTACCGCGACAACCAGGGCTACTACTACCGGGAGAGCGCCGCCGAGCGGCTCACCGCCCGACTGCCCGGACTCGGCGCGGAGAGCGACACCTTCCTGCCGGACGCCGTCATCGACCACCACTTCGCCTACTACCTCGGCATCAACCACGTGCTCGGGCTGATCGGCGCCTTCGGCTCCCAGGGGCTCGCCGACGAAACGGTGCTGCTGGCCGGGCTGCGCCGGTTCCTGGCCGGCCCGAAGGCGGCCGCCACCGGCTCGGCGCTGCCCGCCCTGCTGCTGGACGCGCCCACCCTGCCCTGCAAGGCCAACCTGCTCACCCGGATCAACGGCCTGGACGAGCTGGTCGGCCCGGTCGCCACCCAGTCCGTGTACGTGGACATCCCCAACCCGGTGGCGGGGGCCCGATGACGGAGGATCTGGCCGAGTGGGGCGAAATCCCCACCCCGGCCGGCCGGTTCCGGCTCGACCCGGTCCGGCTGCCCGAACACCTGGAGCTGCTCACCGGGTGGATGAACGACCCCGAGGTCGACGCGTTCTGGGCGCTCGCCGGGCCACCCGCCGTCACCGAACGGCACCTGCGGGCCCAACTCGACGGCGACGGACGCAGCGTGCCCTGCCTCGGCCTGCTCGACGGCGAGCCGATGAGCTACTGGGAGGTCTACCGCGCCGACCTCGACCCGCTCGCCGCCCACTACCCGGCACGGCCGCACGACACCGGCGTCCACCTGCTGCTCGGCCCGGCCGCCAGTCGCGGGCGCGGCCTCGGGGCCCAGTTGCTGGACGCCCTGGCGGAACTGATCCTCCGCCGGAGGCCGGGCTGCGGGCGGGTGGTGGCCGAACCGGACGTCCGCAACCGGCGCTCCGTCCGGGCCTTCGAACGGGCCGGATTCCGGGCCGCCGCCGAACTCGACCTGCCCGACAAGCGCGCCGCCCTGATGGTCCGCGACCGCGACTTACTCCCCGCCTAGGACGCTCTGTGGACACCTCGACACCCCCTGCGCACCCCGTGCCGAACAACCCGCCGCACGACCCGCCGCACGACTCCCCGGACTCCCCGGACTCCCCTTACGACCTGCTCGGCGTCGGCATCGGCCCGTTCAACCTCTCGCTCGCCGCCCTCGCCGAGCCCGTACCCGGCCTGCGCACGCTCTTCTGCGACCAGCGCCCCGAATTCCGCTGGCACCACGGCATGCTGGTCGACGGCGCCCGGATGCAGGTGCCCTTCCTCGCCGACCTGGTCTCGCTGGTGGACCCGACCAACCCGTGGTCCTTCCTCAACTACCTGCGCGCCCAGGACCGGCTGTTCCCGTTCTACTTCGCCGAACGCTTCCAACTGCCCCGCCGGGAGTACGACCACTACTGCCGCTGGGCCGCCGACCGGCTGCCCAACTGCCGCTTCGGCACCGAGGTCACCGCCCTGCACCGGGACGGCCCGCTGTACCGGGCCGAACTGACCGACACCGCGACCGGGCGGCGCACCACCGTACGGGCCCGCAACCTCGCGCTCGGCGTCGGCACCCGGCCCGTGCTGCCCGAGGCCTTCGCCGCGCTCGCCGACCACCCGCGGGCCTTCCACTCCGCCGAGTACCTGGACCGCCGCGCCGACCTGGCCGGCGCCCGGGACATCACGGTGATCGGCAGCGGGCAGTCCGGTGCCGAGGTCTTCCTCGACCTGCTCCGCCGCCATGAGGGCGACGGCATCCGGCTGCGCTGGCTCACCCGCACCAGGGCCCTCGCCCCCATGGAGTACTCCAAGCTCGGCCTGGAACACTTCACCCCCGACTACACCCGCTACTTCCACGGACTGCCCGGGCCCGTCCGGGACGCCATGGTCAGCGCCCAGTGGCAGCTGCACAAGGCCGCCAGTGCCGAAACCCTCGCCGAGATCCACGACCACCTCTACGAACGCACCATCGGCCGCCCGATCGACAGCGCCCCGGTCGAGATCACCCCCGGCACCGCCGTCACCGAGGCCCGGCCCGGCCCCTGCGGTGGCCTCGAACTGCGCTGCCGGCACACCGACTCCGGCGCCGAGCACGTGCTGCGCACCGACGCCGTGGTGCTCGCCACCGGCTACCGGGCCGCCCGCCCGGCGGCCCTCGCACCGCTCGCCGACCTGATCGACTGGGACGAGTCCGGGCGCTACCGGGTCGACCTCGACCACCGGGTCGCCACCCGGCCCGGACTCACCGGCGGCCTCTACGTCCAGAACGCCGAACTCCACACCCACGGCGTCGGCGCCCCCGACCTGGGCCTCGGTGCCCACCGGGCCGCCGTCATCCTCAACGCCGTCACCGGCCGCACCGTCCACCGGCTGCCCGGCCGCACCGCGTGGACGGGCTTCGCGCCGCCGGTGGCGGGTGTGCCGGGTGGGTCTGCCGTTCCTTCTGTTCCTTCTGTTCCTTCTATGCCGGATGTTCCGAATATTTCGAAAACCGCGAATACTCCGAATGTTCCGGATGGTCTGGATAGTGCGCACAGCCAGCACAGCCAGCACAGCCAGCACAGCCAGCACGGCGCCACCCCCGAGCAGACCCCCGTCGTCCCCCGCCCCCAGGAGCTGACCCGTGCCGCAACCGTCGGCCGCTGAACCCGCTGAACCGCCGCTCTACCTGCCCCCGCACCTCACCGCCGGGCACTGGCAGCGGGCCGGCCGCGCCCTGCTGGCCAAGATGCTCGGCGAGTTCGCCTACGAGGACCTGCTCCGGCCGGCCCCCGGCGCCCTCGACGGCGAGTACCTGCTGAAGCTCCCCGAGGCCGAGTACCGCTTCGCCGCCCGGCGCGGCGCCTACGACGGCTGGCAGGTCGACCCGGAGTCGATCCGGTGCTCCCGCCCGGACGGCCTGGACCCGCTGCGCTTCCTCCCGTACGCCCGGGAGACCCTCGGGATGCGCGGCGAGACCACCGCCCACCTGGTCCGCGAACTCTCCGCCACCCTCACCGCCGACGCCCGCCAGCTCGCCACCGCGCTCACCGCCGCCGAACTCGCCGACCTCGACCACCCCGCGCTGGAGGGCCGGCAGGGCGGCCACCCGTGGATCGTCCCCAGCAAGGGCCGGATCGGCTTCTCCAGCACCGACGCCGCCCGCTGGACCCCGGAGTCCCGCAGCCCGCGCCCGCTGCCCTGGATCGCCGTCCACCGCCGGCTCGCCCAGTACCGCGGCGTGCCCGGCCTGGAGCACCCCGAGCAGCTGTACTCCCGCGAGCTGGACGACGTCGACGCGCTGCGCGCCCCGCTCGGCGCGGACGCCGACGACTACCTGCTGCTGCCCGTCCACCCCTGGCAGTGGGACGAGACGGTCCTGACGCTGTTCGCGCCCTGGATCGCCTCCGGCGAGATCGTCCCGCTGTCCTCGGACGGCGACCCACGCCTGCCCCAGCAGTCCATCCGCTCCTTCTTCAACACCGCCCACCCCGAGCGCTGCACCGTCAAGCTGCCGCTGTCCATCCTCAACACTTTGGTCTGGCGCGGACTGCCGGTCGAGCGGACCCTCGCCGCGCCCGCCGTCACCGCCTGGCTGCACGGGCTGCGCGACGCCGACCCCTACCTGCGGGACGAGTGCCGGGTGATCCTGCTCGGCGAGATCGCCTCCGTCACCGTCGACCACCCGCTCTACCGGGAGATGCCGGACTCGCCGTACCAGTACAAGGAACTGCTCGGCGCGATCTGGCGCGAACCGCTCGGTCCCTTCCTGGCCGGGGACGAACGCGCCCGCACCCTCGCCGCCCTGCTCCAGACCGGCTCCGACGGGCGGGCGCTCGCCGTCGAGCTGATCGCCCGCTCCGGCCTCACCCCCGCCGACTGGACCGGCCGGCTGTTCGCCGCGATGCTGCCGCCGCTGCTGCACTTCCTCTACCGCTACGGACTGGTCTTCTCCCCGCACGGCGAGAACGCCATCGTGGTCTTCGACGACCGCGGCACCCCGGCCCGGCTCGCGGTCAAGGACTTCGTCGACGACGTCAACCTCAGCGACCAGGACCTCCCCGAACTGCGCGAGCTGCCCGCCGAGGTGGCCGGCGTGCTGCTGCGGGACGACCCCCAGGGGCTCTGCCAGTTCATCCACTCCGGGCTGTTCATCGGCGTCTTCCGCTACCTCGCCCCGCTGCTGGAGGCGCAGGGCGGGCTCGCCGAGACCGAGTTCTGGGCCCTGCTGCGCGCGGAGATCCACCGCTACCAGGCCCGCTTCCCCGAGCTGCGCGAGCGCTTCGAGCTGTTCGACCTGTTCCGGCCCCGGATCGACCGGCTCTGCCTCAACCGCAACCGGCTGATCATGGACGGCTACCAGGACCGCCCGCACCGCCCTCACGCCGTCCGGCACGGCACCGTGCCCAACGCCCTGGTCGGCGTGGACGTGCGTCTCCCCGGGCATCGGGACCGGATTGTCACCCCCGCCCCGTAGGGTGGAGGGGTCATGACGAACGACTCCGAATCCCAGCCCGCGACGGACCTCGACGACGAGGCCGAGGAAGCCGTCGCCGTCCCGCGCTCGCGGATCCCCGAACTGCTGCACGCCGCGGTCGAGGCCGTCGGCGGTGTCGAGCGCCCCGGCCAGATGCGGATGGCCGAGGCCGTCGCCGACGCCGTCGACCACGCCGAGCACCTGCTCGTCCAGGCCGGCACCGGCACCGGCAAGTCCCTCGCCTACCTGGTGCCGGCCCTCGCCCACGGCGACCGGGTGGTGGTCGCCACCGCCACCCTGGCACTGCAACGCCAGCTGGTGGAACGGGACTTGCCGCGCACCGTCGACGCGCTGCACCCGGTGCTGCGCCGCCGGCCGCTGTACGCGATGCTCAAGGGCCGCTCCAACTACCTGTGCCTGCACCGGGCCAACGAGGGCACCCCGAGCGACGAGGGCGAGGGCCTGTTCGACCCGGTGGACGCGCTCGGCGGCCCCGCCGGCAAGCTCGGGCAGGAGGTGCTCCGGCTGCGCGACTGGGCCGACGAGACCGAGACCGGCGACCGCGACGACATGAGCCCCGGCGTCTCCGACAAGGCCTGGGCCCAGCTGTCGGTCACCTCCAAGGAGTGCCTGGGCGCGACCCGCTGCGCCTACGGGCAGGAGTGCTTCGCGGAGAAGGCCCGGGAGCGGGCCAAGCTCGCCGACGTCGTCGTCACCAACCACGCGATGCTGGCGATCGACGCCATCGAGGGCGCGCCGGTGCTGCCCGAGCACGGGCTGCTGATCGTGGACGAGGCGCACGAGCTGGTCAACCGGGTCACCGGCGCGGCCACCGCCGAACTGACCGTCGGCGCCGTCAACCGGGCCGTGAAGCGGGCCGCCCGGCTCGCCAACGAGAAGGCCGTCGACCTGCTGCAGGCCGCCGCCGAGAACTACCACGGCCTGATGGAGACGGCCCAGCCCGGCCGGGTCGAGGAGCTCCCCGAGTACCTGGCCTACGCCGTCACCGCCATCCGGGACGCCGCCCGGCAGGTGATCACCTCGCTCGGCGAGACCCGCGACAAGGGCCTCAGCGACGAGGACGCCGTGCGCAAGCAGGCGATGGCCTCCGCCGAGACGGTGCACGAGACCGCCGAGCGGCTGCTGGAGGACTCTGAGTACGACGTGATCTGGATCGAGCGCAGCGACCGCTACGGGCTGGGCACCGCCTCGCTGCGGGTCGCGCCGCTGAGCGTGTCCGGACTGCTGCGCGAGGGCCTGTACAAGGAGCGCTCGGTGGTGCTCACCTCGGCCACCCTCAAGCTCGGCGGCGACTTCAACGGCGTGGCCGGCTCGCTCGGCCTGCCCAAGGAGACCAGGCTGCCGGACGAGCGCACGCCCGGCGACAACCCCGAGTCCGGCTCCGGGTTCGGGGAGGAGGCCGTCCCGCACTGGCGGGGGATCGACGTCGGCTCGCCGTTCAAGTACCCCAAGCAGGGCATCCTGTACGTCGCCAAGCACCTTGCCGACCCCGGGCGCGACCCGGAACGGCCCGACATGCTCGACGAGTTGGCCGAGCTGGTCGAGGCGGCCGGCGGGCGCACACTGGGGCTGTTCTCCTCCATGCGGGGCGCCCAGGCGGCCGCCGAGGCGATGCGGCAGCGACTGGACCACCGGATTCTGCTCCAGGGGGAGGACACCCTGGGCGAGTTGATCCGGGAGTTCGCCTCCGACGCGACCACCTGTCTGTTCGGCACGCTCTCGCTCTGGCAGGGCGTGGACGTGCCCGGTTCGGCCTGCCAGCTGGTGGTGATGGACCGGATCCCCTTCCCGCGGCCGGACGACCCGCTGATGAGCGCCCGTCAGAAGGACGTCGAACAGCACGGCGGGAACGGCTTCATGGCTGTCGCGGCGACGCACGCGGCGCTGCTGATGGCGCAGGGCGCGGGCCGGCTGGTGCGCGCGGCGGACGACCGGGGCGTGGTGGCGGTGCTCGACCCGCGGGTGGAGACCAAGCGGTACGGGGGCTTCTTCCGGTCCTCGATGCCGGAGTTCTGGTACACCACGGACCGCAACCAGGTGCGCCGCTCGCTGGCGGCGATCGACGCCTCGGCGGCGCCGGTGCGACCGGTGGTGAAGCGGGGCTGAAGGGCCGGCCCGGTGAACGACGGAGGGGCTCCCCGCTGACGCGGCGGAGCCCCTTCCCGTCGGTGTTCCCGTGGTGCGGCCGGGTGTTGCGGTTGCGCGGCCGGGTGCTGCGGTTTGCGCGGCCGCGCGCTGGTGTCAGAGGCGGCGCAGGACCGCGACGACCTTGCCCAGGATGGTGGCGTTGTCGCCGTTGATGGGCTCGTACGCCGGGTTGTGCGGCATCAGCCAGATCCGGCCGTCCTCGCGCTTGAGCCGCTTGACGGTCGCCTCGCCGTCGATCATCGCGGCCACGATGTCGCCGTTCTCGGCGACCGGCTGGCGGCGCACGGTGACCCAGTCGCCGTCGCAGATGGCCGCCTCGATCATCGAGTCGCCGCGCACGGTCAGGGCGAACAGCTCGCCCTCGCCGACCAGCTGGCGGGGCAGCGGGAAGACGTCCTCGACGGTCTGCTCGGCCAGGATCGGACCGCCGGCGGCGATCCGGCCGACCAGCGGCACGTAGGAGGTGGAGGGGCGCCCGGCCGTCTCGGCGGTGTTGGGGCGGGCCACCTCGACGCCGCGGACCTCGTAGGCGCGCGGGCGGTGCGGGTCCCGGCGGAGGAAGCCCTTGCGCTCCAGGGCCATCAGCTGGTGGGCGACCGAGGAGGTGCTGGACAGGCCGACGGCCTGGCCGATCTCGCGCATGGACGGCGGGTAGCCGCGGCGCTGGACGGAGTCGCGGATGACCTCGATCACCCGGCGCTGGCGCTCGGTGAGCCCGGCCTCGTCGGTCCGGATGCCGGGGGGGCGGCCGGGCATCGAGCGGGCGGGGGTGGTGTGGGTCTCTTCCATGGCGGGGGCGTGTTCGATCGGCTGGTCGGGGACGCGGCCCGCGGTGGAAACGGCCGGGCCGGAGAGGCGGTGGTCTTCGCTACGGTCCATGCTGATGTCCACGCTCTGCTGATTCGTGGTGCGCTGCCCCACCTTGAACTGGGAGTGTTCCTGCACCGGGATGGTGTTGGTTTCGACGGTGTTCACGGCGGCCCCTCTCGACGGCTTTCCTCTCCCCTTTTCCAGCCCAACGCACCTCCTATCGAAAGGTTGCGCCAAACACACGTTCGAGTGAATTATTCGGGAGTTGGCTGACTCGATCAAGGCTTTGTTGTACATCGAGCAAATGTTCGACCGGATGCCGCCTCCAGAAGTCTAATCGGCGCCGACACGCCGGGGGTGTCGCTCCCCCCGAGACCTAGATGTAGTGGCTAGAGTCCTCTCCGTGCCCAGTACTAGTGGTCGCGCCGCATGATCAGCTTGCCGAGGCCGGGGGCACATCGCATAGACTCAACAGGTCCGCACGTTCTGCCAGGGAGGGATCCCCAGGTGCACTGCCCCTTCTGCCGGCACTCCGACAGCCGCGTTGTCGACAGCCGGACCACCGAGGACGGCAGCTGCATCCGCCGTCGTCGACAGTGCCCGGACTGCGGTCGCCGTTTCACCACCGTGGAGACGGCCGCGCTCATGGTCATCAAGCGCAGCGGCGTCACCGAGCCCTTCTCCCGGCAGAAGGTCATCACCGGCGTCCGGAAGGCCTGCCAGGGCCGCCCGGTCACCGAGGACGCCCTCGCCCAGCTCGGCCAGCGGGTCGAGGAGTGCGTGCGCGCCAGCGGCAACGCCGAGCTGACCACCCACGAGGTCGGGCTGGCCATACTCGGCCCGCTCAAGGAACTCGACGTGGTCGCCTTCCTGCGCTTCGCCAGCGTGTACCAGGCGTACGACGGACTCGAAGACTTCGAGGCCGCCATCGCGGAACTCCGCGCCGAGCGGCCCGCCCCCGAGGCGGACGGCACCTGCGTGCCCGTTTCCGCCGCCGCGCCCTAGGAGGCGCGCCGGGCCCCCGCGGCCCCCAGAACCACAACGCAGGCCCCCCGTGGGCCGTCAGCACCACACCGGCCCCGAGCGGGCCCACGCGTGCCCGAAAACGGGGCACGGAACACTACAAACCGTGCGTAAGCGGACGGGGTCCCCGCCTGCCCGCACACCGGAAGAACGAACCAGCGGTGCCCGGACTTTTCAGGGCACCTCGGGCGTTTGCCCAGGAGGAGGAGCGAGAAGTGACAGACACCACGAGCGGTTCCGCACGCGGGTCGAAGTCCGACAAGGCCGCGACCAAGGGTGCCAAGGCCCCGAAGGGCGGTCTCCGGATGGAGCGCATCTACACCACCCCTGGCGTGCACCCGTACGACGCGGTCCGCTGGGAGCGGCGCGACGTCGTCATGACCAACTGGCGCGACGGCTCGATCAACTTCGAGCAGCGCGGCGTCGAGTTCCCCGACTTCTGGTCGGTCAACGCCGTCAACATCGTCACGTCCAAGTACTTCCGCGGCGCCGTCGGCAGCCCCCAGCGCGAGTGGAGCCTCAAGCAGATCATCGACCGCGTGGTGCTCACCTACCGCGCGGCCGGCGAGAAGCACGGCTACTTCGCCACCAAGGACGACGCCGAGATCTTCGAGCACGAGCTGACCCACGCCCTCCTCCACCAGGTGTTCAGCTTCAACTCGCCGGTCTGGTTCAACGTCGGCACCAAGCAGCCCCAGCAGGTCAGCGCCTGCTTCATCCTGTCCGTCGACGACTCCATGGACTCGATCCTCGACTGGTACAAGGAAGAGGGCATGATCTTCAAGGGCGGCTCCGGCGCCGGCCTCAACCTCTCCCGCATCCGCTCCTCCAAGGAACTGCTGTCCTCCGGCGGCAACGCCTCCGGCCCGGTCTCCTTCATGCGCGGCGCCGACGCCTCGGCCGGCACCATCAAGTCCGGTGGCGCCACCCGCCGCGCGGCCAAGATGGTCGTGCTCGACGTCGACCACCCGGACGTCGAGGCCTTCATCGAGACCAAGGTGAAGGAGGAGGAGAAGATCCGCGCCCTGCGCGACGCGGGCTTCGACATGGACCTCGGCGGCGACGACATCACGTCCGTCCAGTACCAGAACGCCAACAACTCGGTCCGCGTCAACGACGAATTCATGACCGCCGTCGAGAACGGCACCGAATTCGGCCTGCGCGCCCGGATGACCGGCGAGGTCATCGAGACCGTCGACGCCAAGAAGCTGTTCCGCAAGATGGCCGAGGCCGCCTGGGCCTGCGCCGACCCCGGAATCCAGTACGACACCACCATCAACCACTGGCACACCTGCCCCGAGTCCGGCCGCATCAACGCGTCCAACCCGTGCTCGGAGTACATGCACCTGGACAACTCCAGCTGCAACCTCGCCTCGCTGAACCTGATGAAGTTCCTGCGCGACGACGACACCTTCGACGCCACCGCCTTCGCCAAGGTCGTCGAGCTGGTCATCACCGCGATGGACATCTCCATCTGCTTCGCCGACTTCCCGACCGAGAAGATCGGCGAGACCACCCGCGCCTTCCGCCAGCTCGGCATCGGCTACGCCAACCTCGGCGCCCTGCTGATGGCCACCGGCCACGCCTACGACAGCGAGGGCGGCCGTGCCCTGGCCGGCGCCATCACCTCGCTGATGACCGGCACCGCCTACCGCCGCGGCGCCGAACTCGCCGGTGTCGTCGGCCCGTACGACGGCTACGCCCGCAACGCCGCCGCCCACCAGCAGGTCATGAAGCAGCACGCCGACGCCTCGCTGGACGCCGTCTCCTTCGAGGACCTCGACGCCCCGGTCTGGCTCGCGGCCAACAAGTCCTGGCAGGACGTGCTGCGCCTCGGTGAGCAGAACGGCTTCCGCAACGCCCAGGCCTCGGTCCTCGCCCCGACCGGCACCATCGGCCTGATGATGGACTGCGACACCACCGGCGTCGAGCCCGACCTCGCCCTGGTCAAGTTCAAGAAGCTCGTCGGCGGCGGCTCCATGCAGATCGTCAACGGCACCGTCCCGCGCGCCCTCAAGCGCCTCGGCTACCAGGACGAGCAGACCGAGGCGATCGTCGCCCACATCGCCGAGCACGGCAACGTGGTGGACGCGCCCGGCCTGAAGGCCGAGCACTACGAGGTGTTCGACTGCGCCATGGGCGAGCGGGTCATCTCGGCGATGGGCCACGTGCGGATGATGGCGGCGATCCAGCCGTGGATCTCGGGCGCCATCTCCAAGACCGTGAACATGCCCGAGAGCGCCACCGTGGAGGAGATCGAGGAGATCTACTTCCAGGCCTGGAAGCTCGGGGTGAAGGCACTGGCCATCTACCGCGACAACTGCAAGGTCGGCCAGCCGCTTTCCGCGAAGAAGAAGGAATCCGAGGCCAAGGTCGAGGAGACCCCGGCCGCCGTGGTCGAGAAGGTCGTCGAGTACCGCCCCGTCCGCAAGCGCCTGCCCAAGGGCCGCCCGGGCATCACCACCTCCTTCACGGTCGGTGGCGCCGAGGGCTACATGACGGCCAACTCCTACCCGGACGACGGCCTCGGCGAGGTCTTCCTGAAGATGTCCAAGCAGGGCTCGACCCTCGCGGGCATGATGGACGCCTTCTCCATCGCCGTCTCGGTCGGCCTCCAGTACGGCGTGCCGCTGGAGACCTACGTCTCCAAGTTCACCAACATGCGCTTCGAGCCGGCCGGCCTGACCGACGACCCGGACGTGCGGATGGCCCAGTCGATCGTTGACTACATCTTCCGCCGCCTGGCGCTGGACTTCCTGCCGTTCGAGACCCGCTCGGCGCTCGGCATCCACTCCGTCGAGGAGCGCACCCGCCACCTGGAGACGGGCTCCTACGAGCCGCTGGAGGCCGAGGAGATCGACACCGAGTCGCTCGCCCAGTCTGCCCCGGTCGCCGCCGCCAAGCCGGCCCCCGCCCCGGCCCCGGCCGTCGAGGCGCCCAAGGCGGCCCCGAAGCAGGCCCACAACTCCACGGAGCTGATGGAGATCCAGCTCGGCCTCAACGCCGACGCGCCGCTCTGCTTCTCCTGCGGCACCAAGATGCGCCGCGCCGGCAGCTGCTACCTCTGCGAGGGCTGCGGCTCCACCAGCGGCTGCAGCTGACGACCCCGGTGTTCACCTCCTGAGGTGAATCCCTGAAGCGGGGCGAGGACTTCACGGTCCTCGCCCCGCTTTTCCGCGTTCCGGGAGAAGCCGATGTCACGGATGCGGGCGCTATCCGGTCCGAAGGGGTGTCGGTGGTTCGGGAGAGGAGTGGTGTGGTGATGGGGACGGTGCTGGTGACCGGAGCGACGGGGACGCTGGGGCGAGAGGTGGTGCGGCTGTTGGCGGCGCGCGGGGTGGCGGTGCGGGGGTTGAGCCGGCGGGCGCGGGTGGCGGGTGACGGGGTCGAGTGGGTGGTCGGGGACCTGGTGACCGGGGCGGGGATCGCGGCGGCGGTCGCCGGAGTGGAGACCGTGGTGGACTGTGCGACCACGCAGGGGAAGAAGGACGTGGCGGCGGTCGGGCGGCTGGTGGCGGAGGCCCGGCAGGCCGGGGTGCGGCACCTGGTGTACGTGTCGATCGTGGGGATCGACCGGGTGCCGATCGCGTACTACCGGGCGAAGCTCGGCTGTGAGGGGGTGGTGCGGGAGTCGGGGCTGGGGTGGACGGTGCTGCGGGCGACGCAGTTCCACGACCTGCTGTTCAAGGCGTTCGACCTGAGCGCGAGGCTGCCGGTGTTCCCGGTGGTTCAGGGTGCCCGGATCCAGCCTGTGGAGGTCCGGGAGGTGGCGGCGCAGGTCGTGCAGCTGGTGGGGCGGGAGCCGGCCGGGTTCGCGCCGGAGGTGGGCGGGCCGCAGGTGCGGTCGTACCGGGAGCTGGCCGAGGCGTACCTGCGGGCGGCGGGCCGGCGGCGGGTGCTGCTGCCGCTGGGGATCCCCGGGGCGGCCGGCCGGGCCCTGCGGGCGGGCGGGCTGACGACACCGGAGCGGGCGGTGGGGCGGGGGACGTTCGAGGAGGCCTTGGCGCGGAGGTTCGGGTGAGCGCCGGGGCGGCCGAAGCTGTCAATCAAGGTTGACATTCCCGTAGGTGTCAACCAGGGTTGACGGCATGAGCGAGAGCGGAGAGCTCGCGGCCGCCGCGAGCAGTCGTGACCCCGCGGTGGGGCTCCGGGCGGTCCGCGCCCTGCGTGATCTGGCGGACCGTCTGGAGTCCCTGCAGGTGGGCAACGCCCGGTCGCAGGGGTGGTCCTGGCAGGACATCGCGGTCTGCCTCGGGGTGACCAGGCAGGCGGTGCACAAGAAGCACGCACGGCGGGGGCCCGGCAAGGGCGAGGGCGGAGGCTGAACGATGTTCGAGCGGTTCGCCGACGCGGCGCGGCAGGTGGTGGTCGCCGCGCGGCAGGAGGCGAGGGGCTGCGGCACGGCCACGTCGGCACGGAGCACCTGCTGCTGGCGATCCTGGCCGGGCCGGACGACCCGGCGGCCGGTGTCCTGATCGGGATGGGCCTGGACCCCGAGGCAGCGCACCGCGAGGTGGTCCGGCTGCTCGGGCCGGGGGACGACGCCGAGGCACTGGCCTCGATCGGCGTCGACCTGGAGGCCGTCCGGGGCGCGGTGGAGTCGGCCTTCGGCGAGGGCGCCCTGGACGTGCCGGCGGAGGAGGCGCCCGAGCGGCGGGGCTGGTTCCGGTCGGGGGAGTCGAAGCCGGGCCGCAGCCCGTTCAGTCCCGGGGCGAAGAAGGCGCTGGAGCTGTCGCTGCGCGAGTCGCTGCGGCTGAAGTCGAGGGAGATCGCGGTGGGGCACCTGCTGCTCGGGGTGCTGCGCGAGGGGGAGGGTCTGGGCGTACGGGTGGTCGCCGACCACGGACTGGACGTGCGGGCCGTGCGACAGGCGGTGGAGGCGGAACTGGGGTGACCACTGGGGTGGAAGGTGTCGCCGTGCGGTGTAGTCGACGTGAATGAAGGAGATTGACCGTCAACTAGCGGGTTGAGGCCAATGTCTGAATCGATATGATCGGCCGAAAGCGTGAACCGATCAGCCGCCCGGGGACGTTTCGCGACGCCACCGGGCGGTCTGGTATGCGCCCGACCAGCTGTCGGCGGCCGCAAACCGTCGCCGACCAGCCGCCCGCGCCGCCGCCCGCCGACGTTGCCGAGGACCGTACCGATGAGAGAAGCCACCAGCCCCGACGGTCGGCCGCGCCGCCGCCCCGCGCCGCGCACCGTCGCCCTGACCGGGGCCGCCGTCCTGCTGGCGCTGGTCGCCGCGCCGGTCGGCATCGGCCGGGCCCTGGGCGCGCACCAACCGCTCACCGCCGTCGCGGTGGGTGCCGTGGCGGTGCTCTGGCTGATCGTGGTCGGCCTGGCCGCGAGCGGCGCCGAGCGCGCCCACCGGCTGACCGAGGACCTGGCCGCCCAGCACCAGGAGACCCGGGCCGCGCTGGTCGCCGCCGGCACCGCCCGGCAGGCCGAGACGGCGGCCCAGGACCGGGCCGCCGCCGCGCTCACCGAACGGGACGCCGCCCGCGCCGAGCAGGTCCGGATGGAGGCCGACGTCACCGCCGTGCGCGCCGAGCTGGCCCGGCTGCGGACCGAGCTGGACGCCGAACGGGCCGAGGCCGTGGCGGAGCGGGAGCGGGTCGCCGCCGAGCGGGCCGAACTGGAGCGGATCCCCGAGGGCGTGCTGCCCGAGGTGGTGAAGAAGCTGCGTGGGGGCGCGTCCGTGGACAGCGCGCTGTCCACGCACCGCAAGCACCCCCAGTACGCGCTGCTGCGTGCCGTCGGTGAGGAGATCGGCCGCGGCGAGCGACTGCGGGCCGCCGCGCTCGCGGTCTGCGCGACCGCCGCCGGCCGGGTCCAGGCACTGGCCACGAGCATGCACGCCGAACTGCGCGAGATGCAGCACCGGCACGACGAGGAGGTCCTCGGCGACCTGCTGCGACTGGACCACTCGACCGCCCAGGCGGGCCGGATGGCGGACGGCATCGCGGTGCTCACCGGCGCCCGCTCCGGCCGTCGCTGGGCCAAGCCGATCGCGGTGGAGTCGGTGCTGCGCGGCGCGCTCGGCCGGATCGGCGCCTACCAGCGGGTGCGGCTGCACAACGCCAGCACGGCGGCGGTGGTCGGCTTCGCGGCCGAGGGCGTGATGCACGCGCTGGCCGAACTGCTGGACAACGCCACCAACTTCTCCGCCCCGCCGGCCGAGGTGCACGTCTACGTCGAGGAGGTGTCGGCCGGTCTGGCGGTCACCGTCGAGGACAGCGGCCTGGGCCTGGGCGACAGTTGGCTGCGCCGGGCCGAACGCGCCGTCTCCGCCGAGCCGCTGGACCTCGCCACGTTGTCCGCCGGTACCCGGCTGGGTCTCGCGGTGGTCGGCGTGCTGGCGCGCAAGCACGGGCTGCAGATCTCCTTCCGGCCGTCCGCACGCGGCGGCACCGGTGTGGTGATGCTGATCCCGCAGCAGTTGGTCACCCACGTGGCTCCGGCGCCCGCCCAGGCGCCCACGCCCGTCGTGGAGTCCGTGCGCCCCGCGCTCACCCCCGCGCGCCCGGCGCCCACCTCGCTGCCACCCGCGCCCAGCACCTCCGTGACCAGCGCCTCCGTGGCCACCGTCTCCGCGCCCGGCGCCTCCGTGACCACCGCCGTGCCGAGCGCGCCCCCCGCCCCCGCCGCCACGGCGGCTCCGGCACCCGCCCTCCCCGCCCCGCGCCCGGCCACGCCCGCCCCGGTCACCGACAGCGGCCTGCCGCAGCGTCGCCGCGGGCAGACGCTGGCCACCACCACCCCGGCGGCGGCCCCCGCCGCCAAGGCCGTACGGACCGACGCGGCGCGCGCCGCCGCCCGGTTCGGCGCCTTCCGCCGGGCCGCCCAGCCGGCGCTGCCCGCCCCCGGGCCGACGCCGGCCGCGGCGACCGAGACCACGCCCGACGCTTCCCCCGTCACCGAGAAGGACTCCTGATGAGCAGCGCCACCGACCGCGACCTCGACTGGCTGTTGGAAAACCTGCTGGCGGCGACCCCCGGCACCCGGCACGCCCTGGTGCTCTCCGCCGACGGTCTGAAGCTCTGCCACACCGCCGGGCTGAGTGCCGACCAGGCGGACCAGCTGTCCGCGATCGCCTCCGGACTGCAGAGCCTGGCGCACGGCGCCTCGATCGAGTTCGGCGACGGCAGCGGCGGCGTGCGCCAGTCGATGACCGAGTTCCACGGCGGCATCCTGTGCATCGTGGCGGCCGGCGAGGGCGCGCACCTCGCGGTGGTCACCGACGACGACGCGGACGTGGGCGTGGTCGGCCACAACATGCACGGCCTGATCGAGCAGATCGGCATCCACCTCAGCGCACCCGCCCGGGACGCGGAAGCGGAAGCCGACGGGGCCGCCGGGCAAGAGAGCGCCGGGATATGAACGCCGGGCCGGTGCTGCCGGGCCGGGACGACGACCCGGACCGCCTCTACACCATCACCGGGGGCCGCAGCCGTGCCCCGGAGAACGCCTTCGACCTGGTCACCCTGATCGTCGCGGAGCGGCAGCCGGCGCCGGGGATGCAGTCGGAGCACGTCCGGATCCTCGGGATGTGCGAGGCGCCGACCGCCGTCGTGGAGGTGGCGGCGGAGCTGTCGCTGCCGATCTCGGTGGTGAAGATCCTGCTCGGGGACCTGCTGGAGTCCGGGGCGATCACCGCCCGCCACCCCAGGTTCGCGCCGAACAAGGCCCGGCTGCCCGATCTCGACACGCTGAAGCAGGTGCTGCATGGCCTCCAACGGCTCTGACCTCCAGGACGGCCGGTCCGCGGCACGCACCCCGCTGCGGGCGACCGCCGACAACGCGCTGAAGATCGTCGTGGTCGGCGGGTTCGGGGTGGGCAAGACCACCCTGGTCGGCTCGGTCAGCGAGATCCGCCCGCTGAACACCGAGGAGGTGATGACCCGGGCGGGGGAGGGCATCGACCCGGCCGGCAGCTGGGGCAAGCGCTCCACCACGGTCGCCTTCGACTTCGGCCGGATCACCCTGTCCGAGCGGCAGGTGCTCTACCTGTTCGGGGCGCCCGGCCAGGAGCGCTTCTGGTTCCTCTGGGACCGGCTGTTCAGCGGCGCCCTGGGCGCGGTGGTGCTGGTGGACACCCGGCGGTTGGAGGACTCCTGGTACGCGATCGACCGGCTGGAGCACCACGGCACGCCGTTCGTCGTCGCCCGCAACAACTTCGGCGAGCCCGGCCACACCCTGGAGCAGGTCCGTGAGGCCCTGGACCTGCCGCCGGAGGTACCGCTGGTGGACTGCGACGCCCGCGACCGCGACTCCGGCAAGCGGGTGCTGATCGCGCTGGTCCACCACCTGGCCGCGCTGGCCGGGGCCGACCCGGCCGCGCTGGCGGAGTCCGAAGCCCCCGCCGGGGCCGATGCCGCGACCGTCCCTGCCGGGGCCGGGGCCGGGGCCGGGGCCGGGGCCGCTGCCGCCGAGCCGACCGCCTCCGCCGTGACCGCCCCCGCCGGAGCACCCGACGCGATCTACGAGGAGAGCACCCCGTGACCGAGCCCGCCGTCACCCCGCCCCCGGGCTGCCCGGCGCACGCCGGCGCCACGCCGCTGTACGGGCCGCGCTTCCAGACCGACCCGGCCCAGCTCTACCGCGAACTGCGTGCCGCGCACGGCCCGGTCGCCCCGGTCGAGCTGGCCGGCGGGGTGCCCGCCTGGCTGGTCATCGGCTACCGGGAGCTGCAGCAGGTCACCGGCCAGCCGCAGCTGTTCGGCCGGGACTCCAGCCGTTGGCACGCGTGGGAGACCCTGCCCGCCGACTGGCCGCTGAAGCCGATGATGGCTCCGGTGCCATCGATCCTGTACGCCGAGGGCGAGGAGCACATCCGCCGGTCCCGGGCGGTCACCGACGCGCTGGCCGGGATCGACCCGTACGAGCTGCGCAAGCACGCCGAGGAGATCGCCGACGGGCTGATCGACGAGTTCGCCGGGCGCGGAGAGGCCGACCTGGTCGCCGAGTACGCGCACCGGATGCCGCTGCTGGTGCTGTGCCGGGTGCTCGGTCTGGACGAGGAGCAGGCGCCGCAGCTGATCGCGGCGCTGCTGGCCATGCTGGACGGCGGCGCGGACGCCCCGGCCGGCGCCCAGCGGCTGCTGGAGCTGATGCTCGCGCTGGTGGAGGAGAAGGCCGAGTACCCGGGGGCCGACGTGGCCTCGCGGATGCTGGAGCACCCGGCCGGGCTGACCCATGACGAGGTGATGCGCGACCTGCGGGTGCTGCTGATCGCCGGTCACCAGCCCAGTTCGTACTGGATCTCCAACGCGCTGCGGCTGATGCTCACCGACGAGCGCTTCGCGGCCTCGCTGGCCGGTGGCCGGCGCAGCATCAGCCAGGCGCTCAACGACGCGCTCTGGGAGGACACCCCGACCCAGATCTTCGCCGGCCGCTGGGCGGTGCGGGACACCCAGCTCGGCGGCCAGCGGATCGCCGAGGGGGACATGCTGCTGCTCGGTTTCGCCGGGGCCAACGCGGACCCGTCGGTGCGTCAGCCCGACGGTCGCCCGGCCGAGGGGAACCGGGCGCACATGAGCTACTCGTACGGCGAGCACGGCTGCCCGTTCCCGGCGCAGGAGGCGGCCGAGGTGATCGCCACCACGGCGATCGAGGTGCTGTTGGACCGGCTGCCGGACCTGCGGCTGGCGGTGGCCGAGCACGCGCTGGTGTGGCGGCCCTCGGCCTGGGTGCGCGGGCTGGTGGCGCTGCCGGTGTCGTTCACCCCCGGTCACTGAAACGCGTCTTGCGGATCTTCGCCGGGCCAGCCAAGATCCACTGGACGTGCACAACCGTTCGAAGTTTCGCCACGTCAAGGAGTGCTGCCGCCGATGACCGCTGCCCCGGCCCCGATCGCCCTCGACCCGCTGGCCCGCGACAACGCCGCCGAGGGCGCCCTGCTGCGGGCCGCCGGTCCGGCGGTGCCGGTCGTGCTGCCCGGCGGGGTGGCCGCCTGGGCGGTGAGCCGGCACGCGGCCGCGCGTGACCTGCTCACCGACGCCCGGCTGGTGAAGGACGCCCGGCACTGGGCCGCCTACCAGCGCGGCGAGGTGCCGAAGACCTGGCCGCTGATCGGCCTGGCGGTGCCCGGCCCGAGCATGGTGACCACGGACGGCGCCGAGCACCGCCGGCTGCGGGCGCTGGTCGCCCAGGCCTTCACCCCGCGCCGGGTCGAGCTGATGCGCCCGCGGGTCGAGGAGATCACCCACGCGCTGCTGGACGCCCTGGCGGCCGGGGAGCCGGTGATCGACCTCAAGTCGGCCTTCGCCTTCCCGCTGCCGATGACGGTGATCTGCTCCCTGCTGGGCGTCCCGGAGTCGGACCACGGGCTGCTGCGCGACCTGTACGAGCGGTTCTTCGGCATCAAGCCCGACCCGGAGGGCATCCAGGCGACCGTCGCCGGGCTGAACGCCTTCGTCAACGGCCTGGTGGCGCAGCGCCGTTCGGCGCCGGGCGACGACCTGGCGAGCGTGCTGCTGGCGGCGGACACCGAGGGCGGGGCGCTCACCGACGCGGAGGCGGCGGCCACCCTGCGGGTGATCATCGCGGCCGGCCATGAGACCACGGTCAACCTGATCGGCAACGCGGTGCGGGCCCTGCTGGCGCACCCGGACCAGCTGGAGCTGGTGCGGGCGGGCGAGGTGTCCTGGGACGCGGTGGTCGAGGAGTCGCTCCGCTGGACGCCGCCGACCAGCAACTTCCTGTTCCGCTTCGCCGCCGAGTCCATCGAGGTCGGCGAGCTGGTGATCCCGGCGGGCGACCCGGTGCTGGTCTCGTACAACGCGATCGGCCGGGACCCGCTGCAGCACGGGGTGACGGCCGAGCTGTTCGACGTCACCCGGGACCCGACCCGGCACCTGTCCTTCGGGCACGGCCCGCACGTCTGCCCGGGGTCGCCGCTGGCCCGGCTGGAGGCGGGGATCGCGCTGCCGGCGCTGTTCGAGCGCTTCCCCGGGCTGTCGTTGACGGTGCCGGACGGCGAGCTGCGGCCGAGCCCGTCGCTGGTGGTGAACAGTCTGCTGGAGCTGCCCGTCCGGCTCTGGTGACGCTCGTTCCGACGTTGCGACGGTTCGTCGTCCCGACGGTTCGTCGTCCCGACGTCCCGACGTCCCGACGGTTTTACGGTTCGTCGTTCCGACGGTTCGTCGGGCGCGGGGCCCCGTCCGGTTTCCGGGCGGGGCCGTGCTGTGCGGCGGTCGCGGTCGGCGTTTCGGAGGTCACGGTCGGGGCACCGCTACGGGAAGGTCGACCATGGACCTTGGCGGCGGCGAACGGCTGCGTTAACGTCGTCGAATCGGTTCGGCCGTCCGCTCGTCCAGCGATCTCCGTACGCCCATCTCCGGTACAGCGCAATGTCGTTCAGCCCACCCCAGGCAGCACGCCCTGGCGAGGAGGACCGCATTGACCCTCAATCCGACCACGCCGTCCGCGCGTTCCCGCCGCAGGCTGGTGGCCGCGCCTGCCCTGCTGGCGGCGCTGGCCCTGACCGCGGCCTGCTCGAACAGCTCCAGCGGTTCGGGTGACGGCGGTGGAGCGGCCCAGACGCTGACCGGCGACTGCGCCAAGTACCAGCCGTACGCGGGGCATTCGGGCACCACCGTGACGATGTTCGCCTCGATCCTCAGCCCGGAGTCGGACAACCTGGAGAAGTCCTGGGCCGAGTTCGGCAAGTGCACCGGGATCAAGATCAGCTACGAGGGCTCCAACGACTTCGAGTCCCAGCTGCCGGTCCGGGTGGCCGGCGGCAACGCCCCGGACTTCGCGATCATCCCGCAGCCGGGCCTGCTGGCGCAGATGGTCAAGAGCGGCAAGGTGGTCAAGCCGCCGGCCCAGACCGTCGCCAACCAGGACAAGTGGAGCCCGGTCTGGAAGACCTACGGCTCGGTCGACGGCACCTTCTACGCGGCCCCGATGAGCGCCAACATGAAGTCGCTGGTCTGGTACTCGCCGAAGGCCTTCACAGCGGCCGGCTACCAGGTGCCGAAGACCTGGGCCGACCTCATGGCACTCAGCGACAAGATCGCCAAGGCGGGCGGCCCCAAGCCCTGGTGCGGCGGCATCGCCTCCGGCACGGCCACCGGCTGGCCGGCCACCGACTGGCTGGAGGAGGCGGTGCTGGGCACCTACGGCGGCGAGGTCTACGACCAGTGGGTCGGCCACCAGGTGAAGTTCTCCGACGAGAAGATCACCACGGCGATGCGGACCGTCGCCGACTGGATGCTCAACCCGGCCTGGGTGAACGGCGGTTACGGCGACGTCAAGTCGATCGCCACCACCACCTTCCAGGACGCGGGCGCGCCGATCCTCACCGGCAAGTGCGCGATGCTCCAGCAGGCCTCCTTCTACGAGGCCCAGTGGCCCAAGGGCACCAAGGTCGCCCCGGACGGCGACGTCTTCGCCTTCCGGCTGCCCGCCGTCAACCCGGCGATCGCCAACCCGGTCGAGGGCGGCGGCGAGTTCCTGACGGCCTTCTCCAGCCGGCCCGAGGTGCAGGCGGTGCAGAACTACCTGTCCAGCTCGGACTGGGCGAGCAGCCGGGTGAAGACCGCGAGCGGCTGGGTCTCGGCCAACCAGGGCGTGGACAAGAGCCTGTACACCGACCCGATCGACAAGCTCTCGGCGGAGGCGCTCACCGACCCGAGCGCGACCTTCCGCTTCGACGCCTCCGACATGATGCCGGCGGCCGTCGGCTCCGGGCAGGAGTGGAAGTCGCTCACCGCCTGGTTCGCCGAGGGGCAGTCGATCCAGAAGGTCGCCGGCGACATCGACGCCGCCTGGCCGAAGTAGTCCGCCGCCCGGCGGACCAGGGGACCATCCGCCGAGGGCGGTGCGGGGCCACCCACCCGCACCGCCCGCCCCCTTCCGGGCTCCCGCTTCCCTGCTCCTGCTTCCCTGCTCCCGCTCCCGCTTCCCCGCTCCCGCTTCGCACCGGACGAACCGAAGGGACGTGCAGCCATGCCCGTATCCGGCTCCCCGCCGGCCGCCGACTCCCTGGCCGTCGGCGCCTGGGGCGACGCGGCGGTCAAGTTCGGCAACAGCTTCGGCGCGATCGCGGGCTTCCTCGGCATCCTGCTGGTGGTCTTCCTGGTGGCCGGGCGGGCCCGGGGCCGCCTCGCCCGCCCGCTGGCCGTCCTGGTGTTCCTCGGCCCGGCCGTCCTGCTGCTGGCGGTCGGCCTGGTGGCGCCGCTGATCCGCACGGTCTACCTCAGCCTGCACAGCGCGGACGGCGGCACCTTCGTCGGCGGCGAGAACTTCGGCTGGGCGTTCACCACCGACTCGGTGCGGCAGGTGCTGCTCAACACCCTGCTGTGGCTGGTGGTCGCGCCGCTGGTGGCGACCGGCCTCGGCCTGGTGCTGGCGCTGCTGGTGGACCGGATGCGCGGCCAGGCGGTGTACAAGTCGCTGATCTTCATGCCGATGGCCATCTCGCTGGTCGGCGCCTCGATCATCTTCAAGTTCGTCTACGAGGCGCGCGGCAAGGACCAGCCGCAGATCGGCCTGCTCAGCCAGCTCGCCCACGCGGTGGGCTGGTCCGACCCGCCGAACTGGCTGCTCAGCCAGCCGCTGAACACCTTCCTGCTGATGGCCGTGATGGTCTGGGTGCAGACCGGCTTCGCGATGGTGGTGCTGTCGGCGGCGATCAAGGCGATCCCGGACGAGGTGGTGGAGGCGGCCCGGCTGGACGGCGCGACCGGGGTACGGCTGTTCTGGCACGTCACCGTGCCGATGATCCGCACCACCGTGATGGTCGTCCTGACCACCGTCATGATCATCACGCTGAAGGCCTTCGACATCGTCCGCACCATGACCGGCGGCAACTTCGGCACCCAGGTACTGGCCAACGAGATGTACTCGCAGACCTTCGGGCAGTACAACGACGGGCGCGGCGGCGCCCTGGCGGTCCTGCTGTTCCTCGCGGTGCTGCCACTGGTGGCCTACAACATCGTTCAGCTGCGCAGGGAGCGTGAGGTGCGATGAGCACTCCTGAGGCGAAAGCCGTCGGTGGCCGTCCTGGTGAGGGGAGCCCGGTGCGGAAGGCCTTCAGCAGCCCGCTGGCCTCGGTGTTCGTGATCGCGATGACGGTGCTCTGGACGATCCCGACCCTCGGCCTGCTGGTGACCTCGCTGCGTCCCAAGCAGGACGTGACCGCCGACGGCTGGTGGAACGCCCTGCTCCACCCGGACTTCGGCCTCGGCAACTACCACGCGGTGCTGTTCGAGGGCGGCTCCGGCGGCTCCACCGGCCTGATGCCCTTCCTGGTGAACTCGCTGGCGATCAGCATCCCGGCCACCCTCTTCCCGCTGGTGCTCGCGGCGATGGCGGCGTACGCGCTGGCCTGGGTGCGGTTCCGGGGGAGCGACACGGTGTTCTTCACGGTGTTCGCGCTCCAGGTGGTGCCGCTCCAGATGGCGCTGATCCCGTTGCTGCGGCTGTTCTCCAGCGGTGCGCACCTGGGCTCGCTGACGCTGATCCCGGCGGTGGACCTGAAGGGGAGCTATGCACCGGTCTGGCTGGCGCACACCATGTTCGCGATGCCGCTGGCGGTGTTCCTGCTGCACAACTTCATCGCCCAGCTGCCGCGCGACCTGATGGAGGCGGCGGTGGTGGACGGCGCCTCCCACTTCAAGATCTTCCGGTCGATCGTGCTGCCGCTGTGCGCCCCGGCGCTGGCCTCGTTCGCGATCTTCCAGTTCCTGTGGGTCTGGAACGACCTGCTGGTCGCGCTCACCTTCGCCGGCGGCACGCCGGAGGTGGCGCCGATGACGGTCCGGCTGGCGCAGTTGTCCGGCTCGCTCGGCGGTCGCTGGGAGCTGCTCACGGCCGGGGCGTTCCTGTCGATCATCGTGCCGCTGATCGTCTTCTTCAGCCTGCAGCGGTACTTCGTGCGGGGGCTGCTGGCCGGGTCGGTCAAGGGGTAGTCCGGACGGCTCCGGCGTGGAGGGGGGTGGTGGCCAGAGGCTTCTGAACGTGTTCAGAAGTAGCTTTTGAACTTGTTCAGAATGGTCTACAGTCGGCAGCGGCAGAGGCGTCGAGCCCGCCCGCCCGCGGACCGTCCGGAGGACGGCTTCCGCCTGCCCGCCGACCACCGAGGGGGAGCCATGCCAGGCCCGTCCACGCCTGCCCCGACCGATCCACAACCCGCGCCCGGCCCAGGGCCGTCGCCGGGTTCGGGACCGTCGTTCGATCCGGGGGCGCCGTCCGGCCCCGAGTCGTTCGATCCCGAGTCGTTCGACCCGTACCGGCCCGGTGGCCCGTACCGCTCGCCCGGCGTCCCCGTGCCCTCAGTCGGGAGCCGGCTGCGCGCCACCGACCCCGAGCGGCAGGCGGCGGCCACCCCCAGGGTCCTGCTGTTCGCCCTGCTCACCGGTCTGCTGACGGCC
Source organism: Kitasatospora sp. NPDC023176 (assembly GCF_055560495.1). Classification (NCBI taxonomy): domain Bacteria; kingdom Bacillati; phylum Actinomycetota; class Actinomycetes; order Kitasatosporales; family Streptomycetaceae; genus Kitasatospora; species Kitasatospora sp. NPDC023176. The sequence goes on from NZ_JBVHIP010000029.1 coordinate 52,272, forward strand.
TGGCTGCTGTACGACGGGATAGGTGCCAACCTGCTGATCTGCGGCGCCGCCACGGCCGTCGCCGCCGGGCTCGTCGCCCGGGCGGCCGGCCGCCGGATCCGGCCCTGGACGGCCGTCTGGAGCCTGCTGGCCCTCGCCCTGCTCGCCGTCCCGGCCCGGTGGGACGCGGGCTGGCCCGCGCTGCTGGCCGCCGGCTGCGCACTGGGCCTGGCCTCGCTGGCCCTGCACGGCGGTCGCCGCTGGCCGGGGGTGCTGTTCGCGCTGCCCGCCCTTCTCTGGCAGCTGATGCCGGGCGTGGCCTGGCTCTGGCAAGGCCTGGAGGGCCGGCCACTGCCCGGCCGCGGCCGGATCGTCCCGGTGCTCAAGGCGCTCGCGGTCGCCGCCGTCCTGCTGACCGTCTTCGGCCTGCTGTTCGCCAGTGCCGACGCCGCCATGGCGGACCTGCTGGCCGGGCTCACCCCCAGCCTCGACGTCCACCAGTTGCCGCTGCGCGGGCTGCTGTGCGGACTCGGGACGCTCGCCGCGCTGGGCTTCGCGCACATCGCGGCCGGTCCGCGCCGCTGGGACCGCCTGGTGATCCGCCCGGGGCGGGAACGGCGACGGCTGGAGTGGGCGCTGCCCCTCGTCGCGCTCAACCTGATGTTCGGCGCCTTCGCGGTGATCCAGGCGGTGGTGGTGCTCGGGGGCGCGGACGCCGTGCTGAGCAACACCGGGATGAGCCGCTCCGCGTACGCCCGTCAGGGCTTCTGGCAGCTGAGCGTGATCACCGTGCTGACCCTGGTCGTGGTGGCCGTCGCCAGGCGCTGGGCCCCGCGCACCACACCGGCCGACCGCCGGCTGGTCCGGATCCTGCTCGGGCTGCTCTGCCTGCTCGCGCTGGTCGTGGTCGCCTCGGCGCTCGGCCGGATGTGGTTCTACGTGGACGCCTCCGGCCTCACCCGGCTGCGGCTGTGGGTGCTGGTGGTCGAGATCTGGCTGGGCGTCGTCTTCCTGCTGCTGATCACCGCGGGGCTCACCCGCGGCGCCGGCTGGCTGCCGCGCGCCGTCGTCCTCAGCGGCATGCTCACCGTCGCGGTGTACGGACTGATGGGACCGGACGCGATGGTCGCGGAGCAGAACGTGGCCCGGTACGAGCGGTCGCTCCAGATCGACCTGCGCAACGTCCGCGACCTCTCGGCGGACGCGGTACCCGCCCTGGACCGGCTGCCGGAGCCACAGCGGTCCTGTGCGCTGCAGCTGATCCGGCGCGATCTGGACCAGGACACCCGCCCCTGGTACGCGGCTGGCGGCTCGGTCGCCGGGGCTCGGCAGGCCCTGCGGGAGCGGCCGTTGATGGAGGGGTCGCAGTCGGGGCGGGGGCCCTGCGAATGGGCCGGCCTGGTCTCGGCGGGGAGCTGGTAGCGGGCGGATCCGGGCGCGGGGCGGGGCGGGCGCGGGGCCGGAGGCGGGGGCGGGCCGGGAAAGCGGTCGGGCCGGCCGGGAGCGTGCTGCTCCCGGCCGGCCCGTGGCGACTGTGGTGCGGGTCAGTGCATCGCGATGCCGGCGTTGTCGCCGCTCGGCAGGTCGCTGGCCTTCGCCTTGATCACGAACAGCGCGACCAGCAGCGCGACCCCGGCGAGCGCCGCGCCCACGATGAAGCCGTGCGAGATGCCCTGGGCGAGCACCGAGTTGGCGGCGTCGGAACTCGGTGGGAAGTCGTGCTTCTCCTGGAAGTAGGCGAGCTGGTCCGGCGAGGCGGCCTTCAAGAAGCCGGGCAGCTGCGCCTTGAACTCGGGCACGGCGTAGTGCGCGAAGACCGTGGTCAGGATCGACAGGCCCAGCGAACCACCGATCTGCTGCATCGAGTTGAGCAGGCCGGACGCGGCGCCGGTCTCCTCGCCGGGGACACCGGCGACGGAGAGCAGCATCACCGGGACGAAGATCAGACCCATGCCGAAGCCGAAGATCACCGTGGGGGCGAGCACGCCGTCCAGGTAACCGCTGTCCTTGTGGATCTGGGTCAGCCAGGTGAGGCCGATGGTGACCAGCAGCGCGCCGCCCGCCATGAACGGCTTCGGGCCGTACTTGGCCTGGAAGGCCGAGGCGATCTGCGCGGCGATGATGATCGACACACTGATCGGCAGGAAGGACACGCCTGCCTTGAGCGGGCTGTAACCGAGCGGTCCCTGCACGAACAGGACCACGTAGAAGAAGATGCCGAACATGGCCGCGGCCAGGCAGAGCATCATCACCAGGCCGCCGGTGCGGTTGCGCTCGGCGAACAGGTGCAGCGGGGTGATCGGCTGGTCGGTGCGCCGCTCGATCACGACGAACGCGGCCAGCAGGATCACGCCGGCCGCGAAGGAACCGAGCGTCAGACCGTCCGACCAGCCGTCCGAGGCGGCCCGGATGAACCCGTACACCAGGCTGACCAGACCGAGGGTCGAGGCGAGCGCGCCGGGTATGTCGAAACGGCCCGGGTGGCGCTCGGACTCGGTGATGTAGCGCGGCGCGGCGATCGCGATCAGGATGGCGATCGGCACGTTGACGAAGAACACCCAGCGCCAGTTCAGGTACTCGGTGAGCAGGCCGCCCGCCAGCAGGCCGATCGCGGCGCCCGAGCCGGCCACCGCCGAGAAGACGCCGAACGCCTTGTTGCGTTCCGGCCCCTCCTCGAAGTTGGTCGCGATCAGGGCGAAGGCGGTCGGTGAACAGATCGCGCCACCGATGCCCTGGAGCGCGCGGGCGGCCAGCAACAGGCCGCTGTCCTGGGCGAAGCCGCCCAGCAGCGAGGCCAGGCCGAACAGCAGGGTGCCGAAGATGAACACCCGGCGGCGGCCGAGGATGTCACCCGCGCGACCGCCGAGCAGCAGCAGCCCGCCGAAGGTCAGGGTGTAGGCGTTGATGACCCAGGACAGGTCGGTGGTGGAGAAGTTCAGCGCGTCCTTGATGCCCGGCAGCGCGATGTTCACGATGGTCGCGTCGAGCACCACCATGAGCTGGGTGGCCGCGATGACGGCCAGGGTGATGCCCTTCCCGCGGCTCTGGTCGCCTGTCGGTGGTGAGTTCTTGCTGAGCGTGTCGGAAATAGCCACGAATGTGCCCCCTGCTGGCTACGTGCTCGGTGCTTGGGTGTCCGGAGCTTGGGTGCTTGGGTGTCTGGAGCTTGGAGTCTCGGGCGTCCGGGGATGTCGCGGATCCGCCGGCCCGAACGTGCTGCTGCGCGAGGGCGCAGACTGGGAAGGAACGGTGCCGTTCACTAAGCTGGACGATATCCTGGGTCAATAGTGAACGCAAGCGTTCCTTAAGGATGGTGGCGATGGATCGGTTGATACGGCGCCTGTCGTCGGACCGGAAGCCCGGCCGGACGGCAGCCCGGGCGGCGGAGGACGGGAGTCCGCCGCCGTCGGCGCCGGTGGAACCCGGGGTGGCCGGGGGCCCTGGCGGGGCGGGGGGCCCTGGGGGCTCCGTCGGCATGGTGGAGCCCGGCGCGCTCCCGGCGGCACCGGAGGCCGGGCCCGAACCCTGCTGCCCGATGCGGGTCGCCCGGGAGGCACTGGCGAGGCCGGTACGGCGTCGGGGGAAGGAGTTGGAGAACGCGATCTTCGAGGCCGCGCTCGACCAGCTCACCTCCGGCGGTTACGCGCGACTGACGATGGAGGGCGTCGCCGCTGCGGCGCGGACCGGTAAGGCCGCGCTCTACCGGCGCTGGGCGTCCAAGGTCGAACTCGTCATCGACGCCCTGGACTCCACTCTCCCACGCCCTTACGGCATTCCCGATCTCGGGTCCGCCCGGGCCGAGTTGCTGCAGCTCATCGAGGTGTTCGCGGATGCGATCTGCTCCCGCGCGGGCGCCGCCCTGCACGCGCTGATGGCCGAACTCTCCCAACAGCAGGCCGAGGTGTTCAAGGACTTCATCGTGCAGCGGGTGATCGGGCCGACCAAGGACACCGTCCTGGACATCCTCCGTCGCGGCGTCGAGCGCGGCGACGTCCGCCCCGACGCGGTCACCCCGCTGGTCGCCGACGTCGTCCCGGCGATGCTGATGTTCCAGGTGAAGGTCTTCGACCGCGGACTCGCCCCCGACTTCGCGGCCCGGCTGGTGGACGACGTGTTGGTGCCGATGGTCCGGCAGCCGTAGGCGGTTGCGGGTGGACGCCGGGGCGCCGCGGGGCGGCGATCGGTCGGCCTCGTGGCGCTTCCAGGCGGCCGTCGGGCGGTCCCGAGGTGGCCCGCGCCGGGCGGGACCGGCGTGCCCGTGAGCTGGCTTAGGCTGGAGGCTGCCCCCATCGGAGTGGGCCGCCTCGCCCGACCGGGCTGTTCCGCCCGACGGGGCTGCTTTGCCGAACGGAGTCCGTCATGCCCATCGTCCCGCCGACGCACTCCGTCGAACGCTCGCTCCGCCGGGCCGGTGCCAAGGTCGTGGTCGGGCTGGACGAGGTGGGTCGCGGCGCCTGGGCCGGACCGGTCACCGTCGGCGCGGCCGTCACCGGCCTGCGCAAGCCGCCGGAGGGGCTCACCGACTCCAAGCTGCTCACCGTGCTGCGCCGCGAGGCCCTCGCGCCGGTGCTCGCCGGCTGGGTCACCGCGTACGCGCTCGGTCACGCCTCGCCGCAGGAGTGCGACGAACTCGGCATGACGGCGGCCCTGCGGCTGGCGGCCGTCCGTGCGCTGGAGGCACTGCCGGTCGAGCCCGACGCGGTGATCCTGGACGGCAAGCACGACTACCTTGGTGGCCCCTGGCGGGTTCGCACGGTGATCAAGGGCGACCAGTCCTGCATCTGCGTCTCCGCCGCCTCGGTGCTCGCCAAGGTCCACCGTGACGGGCTGATGGCCGAACTCGGCGAGGCGCGCCCGGAATACGGCTTCGCGGACAATGCCGGCTATCCGTCCCCGGTGCACCGCGCCGCGCTGGAGGAGTTCGGTCCCACCGAGCACCACCGGCTCTCCTGGGCGTACTTGGACGCACTGCCCGAGTGGCGTCATCTGAAGCGCGGTCGGGACGTCGCGGGCGCCGGCCAGGGATCCGCCGACGAACAGTTGACGCTCGGTTTCTGACGGTCCGTCTTGAATTGCCCCGGGTGGGGTGAGGGGTGTCGAGGGGTCAATGGGTGGGCCGCCCGTGCGCGTTCGACCGGCATTTGATAGATATCCGGGTATGCCTGTCTTCCCCGAGGAGCCGGAGATTCACGAGAGCCTCCCGGGCCCCGGCGTTCCCTTCCCCCGCGAGTCGGACGCACAAGCCCTCCACGCGCCTGCCAACGGCGGCGCGCCCGCCACCGCCCCCACCACGACCGCCGTCGCGCCGCTCCCGGTGCCCGGCCCGCGTTCGGCGCCGCCGCGACCGGCACCGCCGCGTGCCGACCGCCCGGGCTCGCCGCGCCTGATCCCCAAGCCCGGTCCGGCGCCGCGTCGCCCGGCCCCCGCCACGCCGCGGATCGAGGTCCAGCGCATCGCCGCCACCCCGGCCGAGGCACTGGACCGCGCCGACGAGGCGGTCGACCTGCTCCTGGACTCGGGCCGCGACCCGGGCGACGTCCTGGTGCTCACCGTCGGCGGGCCGCACCCCTGGCAGCAGCACGAGCTCTCCTTCGGCGAGGAGCGCTACTGGGCGCAACTCGCCGACGGCGGGGACGTGTTCTACGCCGACGCCGTGCTGACCCGGCCGGTCCGCCGCGAGGTGGTCGTCCTGGTGGTCAACGGCGGTTCGCCCGCCCGGGCTGCCGAGGCGTACACCGAGGCGCTCGGCCGCGCGAACGCCCTGCTGGTGGTGTGCGGAGACGCCGGCCCGGCTGCCTCGGGGGCGGCCGGAGCCGCACCGGGGCGCCCGGTCAAGGCCTGACCGGAAGCCCGACAACCGTCCTCACTCCGGGCCCGGTGCCGTACGGTGCCGGGCCCGGAGTCCGTCCGCGGTGCGCTGGCCGGTTGACCGTTGCCCGGGCTTGCCCGTCGAAGCGTTCGGCGCCTGCCGGCACCGGAACACCGCTGCCCGTGACGGCCGTTCGGGGCCGCTCAGCGCGTGCCGGTGCGGCGGCCCGGTTCGACGGCCGCGATCCGCGCGGGGATCCGTGGCGGCTCGGCCTGCGGGGTGCGCTGCGGAGCGTCGACCCGCTTGGCCTGTTCGGCCGCCTGCTGCCGGGCGCGCTGGCTGCGCGGGGCGTCGTCGAGCACCGACCGCGGCGGCAGCTCCGTCACGGTGTGCACAGGCCCGTCCGCCCACGAACCCGCGTGTGGATTGCGCCCGCCCCGTCCGTCTCCGAGGATCTGCCAGCCCGTCGGCGTGAGCCCGATGTACGAGCCGCAGCGCAGCCCGTGCAGCCCGGTCGCGTCCCGCAGTGCCCACATCCAGGCGCCGTCCTGCTCCGTCCAGCCGGGTGCGCCCTCACGGCAGCGCAGCAGCACGGCCGTCCGGTGCGGTTCGGGCAGTCGCAGGTCGTGCGGGGTGATCCGGCGCAGGTGCGCCAGCAGGCCGTTCCGGTGCTGCCAGCCGTCGGTGTCGTGCGGCCAGGGCGTGAACGAGGCCGAGGCGGTGACGTGGTGGAGCGCGTCCAGGACGGCCACCACGACTGTGCCCGGTTGGGGCAGGTGGCGCTGGTGCAGTTCCAGGACGAACTCGCGCGGATCGCGCAGCAACGGGATCCCCGAGGCGGTCCAGGTCTCCAGGTCCAGAAGCCGTCTGGGTGCCGGACTCCCGGAGAGGAGATGCTGACCTCGGTCGATACCGTTGATCACGATCCTCCTTCCTGGCCCGTGGGCAGGCGGGTGCCTGGGTACGCCGAAGGGCGGGCCCAGCGGACCGGATTTCGGGTACTTCCCAATTCTCGGGGCAACGGGGCCGGAGCGGCAATGATGAAATGATGAACGTCACCCGATAGCCCATGTTCTGCCGGATATGTTCCACGGCGGCCCGAGTGGGGTTCAGGCGCCGTTCGACCTTGATCCACACCGGGTGAAGGGCATGGTGGACCGTCGTCGACATGGTGGGCACTCCTTTCTCGGGTCGGATCTCCGGTGTGATCGAAATCGCCCTGTCAGCTCCTTTCCGTTAGGCCATTCGAGTGAAGGTGGTCCTGAGCGCGGCGGCCACCCGTCGCCGGCTCACCCCTGCACCGCCAGGACCAGCGGGAGCACCGCGCCGGCTCCCGCTCGGCGCAGCAGCCGGGCGGCCACGGTGACCGTCCACCCCGAGTCCACGAGGTCGTCCACCAGCAGCACCGGCCCGCCGGCCGCCGCCACCGCCTGCTCCAGCTCCGGCGGTAGGACCAGCGCCCCGGCCAGCGAGTGCAGTCGCTGCGCGCTGTTGCTGCGGGCCCCGCGCGGCGGCAGCCCGCCCGCGTACTCGATCCGGCCGAGCAGCGGCAGCCGGCCGATCTCGGCGATCCGCGCGCCGAGGCTGCCGACCAGCTGGGGGCGGGACGAGGACGCCATGGTCACCACGCCGACCGGCCGCTCCAGCCGGGTGCCCTCCGTCGTCGCGGGCCCGGCCCAGCCGCCCGGGCCGCGCGCCCAGTCGGCCAGCACCGCCACCAGCGCGTCCACCGCCTCACCGGGCACCGGCACGTCAGGCGCCTGCTCGGCGAGCAGGGTGCGCAGCCGGTTGCCCCAGCCGATGTCGGACAGCCGGCCGAGCGCCCGGCCGGTCTCCGCCTGCTCGCCGGCCGGGATCCGGCCCTTCAGCGGCACCCCGAGCGCGTCCATCCCGGTCGGCCAGAGCCGGCGCGGCTCGAAGGTCACACCGGGGCGGCCGAGCGCGGCCCGGGCCGCGGCCAGCGCCTCGGCGGAGACCTCCGGGGTGTGCAGCGGGCCCGCGCAGTTGTCACAACGCCCGCACGGCGCGGCCTGCTCGTCGTCCAGCTGGCGGCGCAGGAACTCCATCCGGCAGCCGGTGGCCGCCGCATAGTCGCGCATCGCCCGCTGCTCCGCCTCCCGGGAGGCGGCGACCTTGGCGTAGCGGGCGGTGTCGTACGCCCAGCTCTGCCCGGTGGCCGTCCAGCCGCCCTTGACCCGGCGGACGGCGCCGTCCACGTCCAGCACCTTCAGCATGGTCTCCAGCCGGGCCCGGCGAAGGTCCACCCGGGGCTCCAGGGCGGCGGTGGAGAGCGGGCGGCCGGCCTCGGCGAGCGCGTCGATGGTGCGCCGCACCTGCTCCTCGGGCGGGAAGGCGAGCGAGGCGAAGTAGCGCCAGATCGCCTCGTCCTCGCGCCCGGGCAGCAGGAGCACCTCGGCCCGGTCCACGCCGCGGCCGGCCCGGCCGACCTGCTGGTAGTAGGCGATCGGCGAACTGGGCGAGCCCAGGTGGACGACGAAGCCGAGGTCGGGCTTGTCGAAGCCCATGCCGAGCGCGGAGGTGGCGACCAGCGCCTTGACCCGGTTGGCCAGCAGGTCGGCCTCGGCGGTGCGGCGCTCGGCGTCCTCGGTGCGGCCGGAGTAGGAGGCGACCGGGAAGCCGCGCTCGCGCAGGAAGGCCGTCACCTCCTCGGCGGCGGCCACCGTCAGGGTGTAGACGATGCCCGAGCCGGGGAGCCGGTCGAGGTGGTCGGCCAGCCAGGCGAGCCGGTGCGCCGGATCGGGCAGGGCGAGCACGCCCAGGGTGAGGCTCTCCCGGTCGAGCGGACCGCGCAGCACCAGGGCGTGCTCGTCGGTGGTGCCGGTGCCGAGCTGCTCGGCGACGTCCGCGGTGACCCGGGCGTTGGCGGTGGCGGTGGTGGCCAGCACCGGGACGCGCGGTGGCAGGTCGGCGAGCATGGTGCGCAGCCGGCGGTAGTCGGGGCGGAAGTCGTGGCCCCAGTCGGAGATGCAGTGGGCCTCGTCGACCACCAGCAGGCCGGTGGAGGCGGCCAGCTTGGGCAGCACCTGGTCGCGGAAGTCCGGGTTGTTCAGCCGCTCGGGGCTGACCAGCAGGACGTCGACCTTCCCGGCGGCGACCTCGGCCTGGATCTCGTCCCACTCCTCGGTGTTGGCCGAGTTGATGGTCCGGGCGTGGATGCCGGCCCGGGCCGCGGACTCGACCTGGTTGCGCATCAGGGCGAGCAGGGGGGAGACGATCACCGTCGGCCCGGCGCCGCGGGCGCGGAGCAGTGCGGTGGCGATGAAGTAGACCGCGGACTTCCCCCAGCCGGTGCGCTGGACGACCAGGGCGCGGCGGTGGTCGACCACGAGGGCCTCGATGGCCGTCCACTGGTCCTCGCGCAGGCTGGCGGCGGGGCCGGCCAGCTCACGCAGGACGGCCTCGGCCCGGGCCCGGACCTCGGCGCGGTCGACGGTGGCGGTGGTGTGGATGTCGGGCTGCTTCATGGCGTCGATGTAACCCCATGGCGCCGACAAGGGGCGAATGCGGCCTGGACGGCGAAGCGGAAGACCGAGTGTATTTCATCCGCTGATCCGCTGAACGGTCGCCAAAATCCACTCTCTGCGGTGAGTGTCGCATGCGCCGAATGAGTGAACGGAAATTCGGGGGCCGAGTTATCCACAGGAAAGAAGAAAGTTCCGGAGTCGTTGTCGGATAGCGCCCACGCTTACGGCCATGAACGCGATGAACAACGACCACGTCATCCTGTCCCTGGGCCCGGCTTCAGAGCAGCGGCCCGTCGTCATGCGCGGTCCGGCCGACATGGCCGAACTGTTGCCCTACCTCCTGGGGTTCTACCCCGACGACAGCATCGTCGCGGTCGGTCTCCAGGGTCCCGACCTGCACCAAGGCGGGGTCATCCGGGCGGACCTCCCGGTCTCGTCCGCGGACTGGCCGGCCGCGGCAGAGGAGACGGCCGCCCTGCTGGTCGCCCTCTCCGAGCGGCACGGCAGCCGGCCGCTCGAAGTGCTCCTCTACCTCTGCCAGGACTCGGTCACGGCGCACGCCCCGCCGCCGGCGGAGGGTCTGCGGCCGCTGGCCGACCACCTGCGCGCGGCCTTCGGGCGCAGGGGAGTGGCGGTCAAGGAGTCGCTGTGCGTCTCGGACGGCCGCTGGTGGTCCTTCCTCTGCCGCCGGGAGGGCTGCTGCGATCCGGCGGGCAATCCGGTGCGACGCGGGCCCGACCCGGGGCCGGCGGCCGCCGCCGCGACGGTGGCAGGCCTGGTGCCGCGCGGCAGCCGGAGGGCGATCGTCGGCGGCCTGGCCCCGGTCGGCCCGCCGGAGGACGCCCCGCAGCGCGAGGCGCTGGCCCGCGCCGAGCCCCTCGCGGGGGCGGTCTCCCGGGAGCAGGGCCTCGATCTGCTGGAACAGGCCTTCGCCGAGTTCGCGGCCGGTGCCCGGGAGCTCGACGAGGAGCGGACGGCCCGATTGCTGTTCGCCCTGCGGGACCGCCTCACCAGGGATCGCGGCGTCGAGTACGTCCGCCCCGACGAGCTCGCCCCCGCCGAGCGGCTCTGGCGCTTCCTCGCCCGGCGGGCCGTGCCACCGTACGAGGGCTGTGCGGTGGCCCCGCTCACCCTGCTGGCCTGGGCCTCCTGGGTCGCGGGGGACATGGCCACCGCCCGGGTGGTGCTCGGTCACGTCCTTCGGCTCTCCCCGGGTTATCTGCTGGCCGAGTTGCTGTACGAGTCGATGAACGACGGCATGACGCCCGGGCCGCTGCTGTCCGCGGTCGACGCCCAGCGGCGGCGACGCGAGGGGCGAACGGCCGCCTCGCAGCCCGGGTCCGCGCCCAAGCCCGGGCCCGACGGCGAGCCGGCCCCGGTGCCGGCGCCCGATCAGGGCCCGGGCGGCTCACCCGGGGAGCGGTCCCGCCCGGCCGGTGGTGCACGCCGACGGCGGCGGGGCGGCCGCCGGAAGGTCGGGGCCACGGGAGCGGCCCCGACCGGTCGCGGTCCCGGTGGTTCCGGCGGGCCGAAGCCGGACGACAGCGGTTCCGCACCGGTCGCCCTGCTCCCGGCCTCCGGGCATGGTCCGGTCGCCGGTGCACGGCCCGCCCGGGGCGTGCGGCTCGGCCGGGCGGGGGCCTGCATCCCGGTCGCCGTCCGGTCCGGCACCGGGCTCCACCGGTGCCGGGGCACCCGGCAGGCGGCGAGGGGGTCCCACCGTGCGCACTGATTCGCTCGCCGCCCCGCCAGCCGGAAGGCCGCTACGCCTCGCCGTGCGCCATCTTGATCAGCCGGTCCAGCACCTTGCCGCCGCTGGCCCGCAGGCCGTCGTGCTCCCACTCGTTGGTGACCCAGGCCCGCAGGCCGCGCACCGCGCGGGCGGTCTCCAGTGAGTCGGCGGTGTCCACGTACATGTCGTCGTGGTAGACCGCCGCCACGACGGGCACGGTGTTGGCGGCCAGTCGCGCCGGGTCGTAGAGGTCGGGCCAGTCGGTGCGGGCGGCGAGCAGGTCCGCGGTCTCCTTCAGCGGGCGCAGCGCCGGGTCGGTGTCGAACATCCAGGGGTAGATCATCTCCCCGGTGAACAGCACCGGCGCGCCGGACGCCAGCGCGGCCCGAGCGTCGAACTGTGGGAACTCCTTGCGGACCCGCTCGGCCGACCAGGCGGTGCCGCCCTGGTCCACCGAACGCTGGCCGTAGATCGACTCGTGCAGCACGGCGTACAGCGGGCCCTCGGCGAAGGACAGCTTGGCCTGGACACCGGCCAGGAAGGTGTCGGAGAGCTCGGCCCCGGTCGGGCCCTCCACCCAGGCCTCCTCCAGCAGGTAGTGCAGGGTCCCGGAGCCGCTGCCGCCGCCGAGCATCATCCCGAGCACCTGGAAGGCCTCGACGGTGAGCTGCCCGCCGTCGGGCAGCGTGGCGGGGGAGTCGGCGAGGTGGGCGGCGATCCGTCGCACCGCCTCCACGTCCTGGGGAAAGCGGGCGTAGTGGTCCTCGTTCTTGCGGACGACGCGCGGGTAGGCGGCGCGGTAGACGTCGTCGGCCGAGCTGCCGAGGCCGGAGAGACCGCCGGTGATGAAGGCCTCGGTCAGCCCCTCGGGGGCGAAGGAGAGGTAGGTGAGGGTGCAGAAGCCGCCGAAGCTCTGGCCGAGCACGCTCCACCGCCGGTCGGCGCCGAGCAGCCGGTGGCGGATCAGCTCGGCGTCCCGGACGATCGAGTCCGCGCGGAAGTGGGCCAGGTAGTCCGCCTGCTCCTGCGGGCCGCCGCGCCGGGCGAGGGTCTGCCTGGTCGCGGGCGTGGACCGTCCGGTGCCGCGCTGGTCGAGCAGCAGCACCCGGTAGTCGTCCAGGGCGCGCTCCAGCCAGGCGTCCCGGCCGAGCGGACGGGCGGCCTTGCCGCCGGGCCCGCCCTGGAGGAAGAGCAGCCAGGGCAGGTCGTCCCGCTCGCGGCCCGAGGCCACCACCTCGCGGGCGTACACCTCGATCTGCTCGCCCTCCGACGCGGCATGGTCGAGCGGGATCTGGAAGACGTGGTCGGTCGTGACAATCCCGGGCAGCCGGCTGATGGTGGACATGCAACTCCTCGGTCTCTGCTGGTCACAGCGGTTGCGTCGCGGTTCACGGGGCCACCGGGTACAGACGCCGCGACCCCCGCACCGTATCCTGGCGCCGGTCGAGCACCGGTTCGACCATCTCCGTCCCCGTCCCCGTCCCCGTCCACCGGGCCGAGCGGCCGAGCGCGACCGGGCCCCGGCCCCAGCGGCACCGGAGCCGGGCTCGGACCCCGGACGGCACCAGAGCCCTGGCGAAGCCCTCCGTGATGCTGTCGGCGGAGGCGGCACGACCGCCCGGCGGCCCGAGCGCGACCAGCCGTAGCGACGGCGGGCGTGACCTGGCGGCGGTCCGCGGCGTTCACCCCGGGGGCCCTGTACCCGGACGGTGTCCGACCGCAGCCCGAGTTCCGGGCGGCCGTCCGGCGGCGCAGACCGACCGGGCACGACCGGCGGCCCATCGGACGAGGGCCGCGGGGGCAGGGCGTCACGGGCGGGGCGTCACCGGTAGGCCGGGGCGCCGGACCTGACGACGTGACGTGCCGGGCACGATGAGGTGCCCGACGCGAAAGGCGCGGTGCGCCGGTACCGGCCCGGTATCGCGCACCGCATGGCACGGCCCGCCGCCGGGTACGGCCAGACACGGCACACCCGCCGACGGGGTCAGACCTCGCCGGCCAGGCACCACCAGCACGCGATCGAGCATGCTCGCGGCCCACCGGCCTGACCGGCCACCGGACCGCCGAAGGGAGGAGAGTCCGGTGACCGCCATGAGGCCACTACAGGCCATGCCGGCCGAGAGCGTGGTCGGCGCGCCCAGACCGGTCGGCCGTTTCGACCAGGTCCCGACGGCCGGGCCCGCAGGCGCACTCGCCGGCCTCGGACGGCCCGCGGCCCCGCCGCGCCCCCAGCCCCCCGCCGTCCACCACGCGCTGCTCTGCGTCAACGCCCCCGCGATGGCCGCCTCCGGCTCGGACGGCCAACTGCGCGGCCACGGCCTGCACGGCTTCTACCGCAACGGCGTCCGGGTGCTGGCCCGGATGGAGCTGCGGCTGGGCGGGATGGAGCCGCTGCCGCTCCAGGGCAACCTGACCAGCACCGCCCAGGCCCGATTCCTCGGATCCGTGCGCCTCCCCGGCGACCTCGACCCGGACCCGGCGCTCACCGTCGAGCGACTGCGCCACGCGGACGGCGTGGAGACGGTCACGGTGCGCAACACCGGCGCCCGGCCCGCCCGGCTGCCGCTGGAGATCGCCCTGGGCACCGACCTCGGCCCGGTCGCCGAGATCGCCGCCGGTCACCGCCCGCCCGACCTGCCCGGCCAGGTGCAGTCCGCCGGGCTGCGCTGGTCGGGCCCGGTGCACTGCGCCGTGGTCAGCGCCAAGCCCTCCCCGCACGCCGTCCTGGCCGGGGCCGGGGTGCTCCGCTGGGACTTGGAGGTCCAGCCCGGCACCCGCTGGTCGGTCGAGCTGTGCGCCGAGCTGGAGAGCGCCCCGGGCGGCCCGCGTCCGCCCGGCGGGCGCGGCACCGGTGTCCCGCTGCCCTGGACGGACCCGGAGGTGCGCAGCGACGACCCGCGCGCCGCCCCGCTGGTCTACCGTTCCCTGGACGCCCTCGGCGGGCTGCTGTTCGCCGACCCGGACCGCCCCACCGACCTCTACCCGGCCTCCGGAGCGCCCTGGCGCTTCGGCCTCGCCCCGGCCGACGCGCTCTGGGCCGCCCGGCTGACCCTCCCGCTGGGCACCCGGCTCGCGGCCGGCACGCTGCGCGCGCTGGCCCGCCGGCAGCAGGTCGCCCCCGCCCCCGGCCGTACGGAGGGCCTGCTGCCCGGCGGCCTGCGGCACGGCGGCCCCGAACTGCCGCCCACCTGCACGGCCACCGAGGCCACCCTGCTGTTCGTCACCGTGCTGGCCGAGGCCTGGCGCTGGGGCCTGCCCCGGGCGGAGGTCGCCGAACTGCTCCCGGCCGCCGAGCGGGCCCTGGCCGCCCTGCGGGAGGGCCTGGTCGACGGCTTCGTCACCGATCTGAGCCGCCCGGTGGAGGAACGGGGCGCCCAGCCGGTGGCCGCCCGCGTCGAGGTCCAGGCGCAGGCCCACCGGGCCGCCCTGCACGGCGCCGAACTGCTGGAGGCCTTCGCCAGGCCGGGAGCCGGGGACTGGCGGAGCTGGGCCGCCGACCTGCGCGGGCGCTTCCGCGAGCGGTTCTGGATCGACGACCTCTCCGGCGGCCGCCCCGCCGCCGGACTAGCTCCGGGCGGCCAACCGCTGCCGGCCCTCGCCTCCGCCCTGGTGCACCTGCTCGACACCGGGCTCGCCGCCGACGGCGGCCGGCACGAGAGCCTGCTGGACCGCGAACAGACCCGGCTGTTCGCCCAGCGCCTGGTCGCGCCCGAGCTGGACAGCGGCTGGGGTCTGCGGACCCTCAGTGCCAAGTCGCCCCGCTTCAACCCGCTGGGCCACCGCGGCGGCGCGGTGCGGATCCACGAGACCGCGCTGGCGATCGCCGGGCTCGCCGAGGCCGGCCACGAGAACGAGGCCGGCACCCTGTTGGAGGGCCTGCTCGCCGCGTCCGCCCACTTCGAGGCACGGCTGCCGGAGATGTACGCCGGGGAGCAGCGCACCCCCGGTTGCCCACCGGTGCCGCACCCCGCGGCCTGCCGCCCGGCGGCGGTCTCCGCGGCCGGGGCCGTCCACGCGGTGTTCGCGCTCGCCGGAGTACGGCCGGACGTCCCGGGCGGCCGCGTGCTGGTCCGTCCGGCCAGCACCGCTCCGCTCGGCGAACTCGAACTGACCGGCCTGCGGGTGGCGGGTGAACCCTTCTCGGTCCGGGTGAGCCGGATCGGGGTGGCGATGGTGGAGGAGGCCTCCGCGGACCTGCAACTGGTCGCCCGCTGACGCCGGGCCCGGCAGCGCCCGTCGCCACCTGCCCGCCCACCCTCCGGCCGCCCCGGCACTGGTCGCCCGTGCGCGAATCGTGCCGGGCGGCCACGGCCACCGGTGCTACGCGCTCCCCGTACGGGCCTGTGCTTATCGTCAGAGAGACGACTATGATCGTCGCCATGTCGCGCTACGATCCGTCGGCCTTCCCCCCGTTCGCAGTCACGGTTGACCTGGTGGTTCTGACGGTGCGCGACCACTCCCTCTGCGCCCTTCTGGTCAGACGGGGCGAGCCGCCCTACCAGGGGTACTGGGCCCTGCCCGGTGGCTTCGTCCGCCCGGACGAGGGCCTGGCCGAGGCGGCCTCCCGCGAGCTGGCCGAGGAGACCGGGCTGCGCGCCCACTCCGCCCCTGGCCACGAGGCGGCGGGCCCCGGCGCGGCCGGTGCTCACCTGGAGCAGCTCGCCACCTATGGTCACCCGCAGCGCGACCCCCGGATGCGTGTGGTCAGCGTCGCCTACCTGGTGCTCGCTCCCGACCTCCCCACCCCCCGGGCCGGCGGCGACGCCAGCAGCGCCCGCTGGGCCCCGGTCAGCGAACTCCTCGGTGAGAACCCGGCCGACGGGGTCCCGCTCGCCTTCGACCACGGCCTGATCCTGGCCGACGGCGTGGAACGCGCCCGTTCCAAGATCGAGTACTCCTCCCTGGCCACCGCCTTCTGCCCGACCGAGTTCACTGTGGGCGAGCTGCGCCGCGTCTACGAGGCCGTCTGGGGCGTCGCCCTCGACCCGCGCAACTTCCACCGCAAGGTCACCGGCACCCCCGGTTTCCTCCTGCCCTCCGGCGGCACGACCACCCGTCAGGGCGGTCGCCCGGCCCAGCTCTTCACTGCGGGCGGCGCGACCGTCCTCAACCCGCCCATGCTCCGCCCCGACGCCTGAGCCCCCGCCGCCCCGGACACCCGTCCGAGCGGGGCGCCGAACGGCCCCGGCCCGCAGGCCGACAGTGCGCCCCCGATGCACAGTGTCGGTGGACGCTTCGGCCGCCGGGCCGAAGGCCTTCGGACCCCTGGGAGCCCTGTGATGACCGCCGACCACCTGTGCGCCAATCAACGGGACGGCCTCGTGAAGCTGGTGGCGGCCTTCGACAGCCTCACCACGACGACCGACAGGACCGAGAAGCAGCTGGCCGCCCTGAAGGCCGCGCACGCCGCCCCGGCGACGATCGCCTCCGTACAGGAGACGTTGGACGCCGAGCGGGAGCAGTTGGCCCAGATCGCCCTGGAAGGCAAGGTCGCCGCCGAGGACTTCCAGCAGCAGTGCGGCGGCGAGCCGCTCCCGCGGGGCGCCGAGGCCTTCCTGACGACCTAGGCACCGGCTCCTGGCCCGAAACCTGGGTGGTGGCGACGGTCCGCCGGAGAGGCCGACGCCCGTGAATCGCAGGATCGGATTGTCCCCTGATCGGGTGAGGTGGGCGGGCGGTGGGCCCGTGGCGGTTCGGTAATGCCCGGATTCTGTGGCGCTGACCCCTAATGTGCTGGCGTCGAGCAGGTCGGCCAAGGGCATGGGAGCAGCCAGCGATGATCCAGATCACCGGACTGACCAAGGTCCATCGCAAGGGCGTCCCACCCGCCGTACTTGATCTGACCTTCGACGCCCGGCCCGGGATGGTGACCGTGCTGCTCGGCGACGAGGGGGCCGGCAAGTCCACCGCGCTGCGGCTGATGCTCGAACTCGAACGAGGCCAGGGCATCGCCCTCTTCGACGGCCGTCCCTACCGCCGGATCCGCCGCCCCGAGCGCGAGGTCGGCGTGCTGCTGCCCGGGCCGGGGGAAGGGGCCGCGGCGGTGTCCGGGAACCCGGGGCGCAAGGCGCGTGGTCACCTGCGGATGCTGGCCGCGGCCGTCGGCGTCCCCGCGCGGCGGGCCGACGAGCTGCTGGAGCAGACCCGGCTGGCCGCCGTGGCGGGGCAGCGGCTGCGGACCTTCTCGCCGGGCATGCACCGTCGGCTCTCACTGGCAGCCGCGCTGCTCGGCGATCCCGGCACCCTGCTGCTGGACGCGCCGACCGAGGGCCTGTCCCCGCGCAACGTCGAGTGGTTCCACTCCTTCCTGCGCTCCTTCGCGGTCGCGGGTGGAACGGTGCTGGTGACCACCCGGATCCCGCAGGAGGCCGCGCAGCTCGCGGACCGGGTGGTCACCCTGGACCGCGGCCGCCTGGTGGCCGACCAGCCGGTCGCGGAGTTCTGCCGGACCAGGCTCAGCCCCGAAGTGGCCGTCCGGGGGCCCCAGATGGCGCGGTTGGCCGACCTGCTGGTCAGCCAGGGCGCCGAGGTGCGCCGGGACGGCGGCGCGGGGCTCGCGGTGGCGGGCATCGACCGCACCGAGATCGGTGAACTCGCCTACCAGCACGGGATCCTGCTGCACGAGCTGGCCGACCGGGTGGTCGAGCAGCCGGTGCCCCGGGCCGCGCTGCCAGTCGCCTCCGGCCGCTCCGGCCGCCTCCGTCTCCAGCCGGATCCCGAGTCGGCCGACGGGGCGGCCCCCGAGGGCGCGCAGCCGGGCACCGACCCGCACCACGAGCCCACCGCCGCCGAACCCGCGCGCCCCGAACCCGCACACCCTGAGCCTGCGCACCCCGAACCCACGGTCCCGGAGCCCGCCACGGGGGGCCGTGTCCGCGAGGATGCGCCCCGGAGCACCCGTGCTCTGCCCGTCGCAGCCGTGACAGCCGCCCTGCCAGTCCTCGCCGCGGTCAACGCCCCGCAGCCGGACCCCGCCCCCACAGTCGCTTTCGACCGGCTCTTCCGCGACCAGCCCGGCGCCGCTGGGCCCGACCACGCCGAGGCGCTCCGCACCGGGATCGAGCCCCTCCGGTCCGAGACCAAGCCCGAGACCAGGCCGGAGACCAGGCCCGAGACCAGGCTGAAGACCAAGCCCGAGACCAGGCTGAAGACCAAGCCCGAGACCAGGCCGGAGACCAAGCCCGAGATCGGGCCGGAGAACGAGACCGGGACCGAGCCCGTGCGCCGCCGTCGGAGCGCCGCCGACCTGCTCACCGACGACACCGTCCGGCTCGGCCGGGTCACCACCGGCAAGGCCCCCGCCACCCCCGACGACCACCGGAGCGAGTGAACCGTGCGTGTCCTGGCCTACGAGCTGCGCCGCCTGCGCGGCCTGCGTTCCACTTGGCTGCTGCTCTCCGCCGTCCTGCTCTGCGACGCGGTCGTTGCCGCCGTCCTGGCGAGCCAGACCCCGGCCGGTCCGCTGGCCGGCCCGGCCGGGGTGCGGTTGCTGACCGCCGCCGTCCCGCTGATCCCGCTGCCCTTCGCGGCGCTCGGCGCAGGCGTGCTGGGAGCGCTCTCGTACGGGCACGAGGTCCGGCACCCGGGGCTGGCGGCCTCGCAGGTGGCCTACTCGCGCCGGGTGCGGCTGCTGCTGGCCAAGCTGGTGGTGGTCGGCCCGGTCGCGGCGCTGCTGGCGCTGGCCACCCTGCTGCTCGACACGGTGGCCGTGCACCTCGCCCTGCCGGACGGGGTGACGGTGGCGGCCTGGACGGATCCCGGCGCGCTGTCCGACGGGGTGTCCGGGGCGCTGGGCGGCGTCGGGCTGAGCGGGCCGGCCGAGCTGCCGGGCGCGTTCGCCCCGCTGGCGTTGGTGTCCGGGCACGGGGTGCCGGCCGCGCTGCTGGCCTTCGTCCTGCTGACCGTGGTGGCCGCCTGGACCGGTGTGCTGACCGCCTCGCTGACCCGCAGCGCAGCCGCCGGGGTGCTGCTGCTGTGCGCGCTGCCGCCGCTGCTGGAGTCCGGCGTGGCCCTGGTGCTGCGCCGGACCGGCCGCCCGTGGCCGACCCGGGCGGCGGAGCTGCTGCCCTTCCAGTCCGGCGTCGAGTGGGCCTACGGCTGGGTGTACGGCGGAGCCCGCGGGGCGGTCGCCGGGAGCGCGGCGTTGTCGGATCCGGCGCTGCTGGTGGCGGTCGCGGCGCCGGCGGCAGCCCTGCTGCTGGCCGCGCTGCTCGTCCAGGCCCGCCGCCGCTCGCTGTAGACCCGCCGTCGCGGGCACCGGGGCCCGCCATGCGGACCGCACGCCGTCCCGAAGTACCAAGATCGACCAGCAGTGACCGTAATGAGCGGTTCTTCCTGATAAGAAGTCAATTATCCAGTCACGGTCGATCACCCTTTCGTGTGCTTTTCACGAGAATCCTCAAGCTGCGCCTGCCGATCGCCGACAAAGGATGGCGTGAGTACCCTTGCGCACCCCACCATGACCCCCGCCCGTTCCGCCGATGGGCCCATCCACGGCCCCGGCGATCTGGACCGCTTCTCGTACGCCGACCGGCCGACCCCGCCGGCGCCCCGCTGGGAGGGCGCCGAGTCCGACATCGCCCGGGTCGGCCGCAAGACCACCAGCAGCCGCGGCCGCGGTCTGCACGGCCAGCTGGTCCAGCAGCTCGGCCAGATGATCGTTTCCGGCGACCTCGGTGCCGACCGTCCGCTCGTGCCCGAGGAGATCGGCCAGCGCTTCGAGGTGTCGCGGACGGTCGTCCGCGAGTCGCTGCGCGTGCTGGAGGCCAAGGGCCTGGTCAGCGCCCGCCCGAACGTCGGCACCCGGGTGCGCCCGGTCGGCGACTGGAACCTGCTGGACCCGGACATCATCGAGTGGCGCGCCTTCGGCCCCCAGCGGGACGAGCAGCGCCGGGAGCTGTTCGAGCTTCGCTGGGCGATCGAGCCGCTGGCCGCCCGGCTCGCGGCCGGCCACGGCCGGGAGGACGTCCAGCAGCGGCTGGTCGAGCTGGTCGAGATCATGGGCCACGCCACCGCGCAGGCCGACCTCTCCACCTTCACCCGGGCTGACACCGAGCTGCACGTGCTGGTCCTGCAGATGGCCGGCAACCGGATGCTGGAGCACCTGTCCGGCATCATCTCCTGCGCACTGCAGGTCTCGGGCGGTCCGACGATCTCCTGCGAGCGGCCCTCCGAGTCCTCGGTCGGCCTGCACGCCCGGCTGGTGGACGCGCTGGGTACCGGCGACGGCACCGCGGGCGAGGTCGCGATGCGGGCGCTGCTCACCGCTCACCCCGAGATGGAGCCGTCCGTCCCCGCCCCCCGGGAGCACTGAGCGGACTGTTCTCGGCGAGCGGACGCGCCGGGCGCGGTCCGCTCCTCCAGGGCCCTCCGGCCGCACCATGTGGCGCTGCCGGAGGGTCTCTGCGCGAAGGAAGGCATGCGGGCGTGGCGCCGGGGGCGGTTTGCGGGGACAGGGCCCCGCGCCCATTCCCCGACGGCGTGTCCCGCCCATGACAATCGACTTCGGCGCGAGTGCGCGATGATGGATGACGGCCCCGGGGCCGTGGGCGCCGAGTGGTGTGACCCGCGACACCAAGGCCATGCGTAACACTTGACGAGTAGCAGCGATGTCTCCTGAGCGGGAGCAGCTCCGGAATACTCCAACATGTCAGAATGCTGTGTTGGTCCGCGGCGCTGCTGCCGTCCTGCAAACCCAGTCCTCAAGCCCGAGTCGGTCGGAATCGACACCGCGCGTCCGGCGCGCGATCTCCTTCCCCGCCCGCTCGGGCGGCCGGTACGGGTTCGAGTCCACTCATCGTCCGAGAGGTTGTTCGTGTCGGCCAGCACATCCCGTTCGCTTCCCCCCGAGATCGCCGAGTCCGCGGCTCTGCTGGCGCTCATCGAGCGGGGCAAGGCCCAGGGGCAGATCGCCGGTGACGACGTGCGCCAGGCGTTCGAGGCGGACCAGATCCCGGTCACCAAGTGGAAGAACGTCATGCGCAGCCTCAACCAGGTGCTGATTGAGGAGGGGGTGGACCTCATGGTCAGCGCGGCCGAGCCGGCCGGCGCCAAGCGCAAGAGCGTTGCTGCCAAGAGCCCCACCAAGCGCACCGCCACCAAGGCTGTCACCACCCGGACCCCGGCCGCTTCGTCGGCCCCGACCAAGCCGCCCGTGCGGATCGCCCCCGGCGCCCCCGTCGCGGCTCCGGCCGTCGCGGCCGCCGCCACGGCGCCCGCCCCCACCGTGTCCGCCGAGATCACCGTCGAGGAGACGACCACCGTCGTCGCCGGGGTGAAGGCCGTTCCGGCGAAGAAGGCCGTCGCGGCCAAGAAGACCGCGGCCAAGAAGACCGCCGCGCCGGCCAAGAAGACCGCGGCCAAGAAGACCGCCGCCGGCAAGGCCGGCAAGGGCGACGAGGAGCTGCTCGGCGAGGAGGAGCTGCTCGAGGAGACCGCGCTGCCCGGCGACAAGGCCGAGGCCGAGGGTGCTCCGGAGGAGGAGTCGGAGGGCTTCGTCCTCTCCGACGACGACGAGGACGACGCGCCGGCCCAGCAGGTCGCCGTCGCCGGTGCCACCGCCGACCCGGTCAAGGACTACCTGAAGCAGATCGGCAAGGTCCCGCTGCTCAACGCCGAGCAGGAGGTCGAGCTCGCCAAGCGCATCGAGGCCGGCCTGTTCGCCGAGGACAAGCTCTCGGCCGCCGACAAGCTCGCCCCGAAGCTCAAGCGCGAGCTGGAGATCATCGCCGAGGACGGCCGCCGGGCCAAGAACCACCTGCTGGAGGCCAACCTCCGTCTGGTGGTCTCGCTGGCCAAGCGCTACACCGGCCGCGGCATGCTGTTCCTGGACCTGATCCAGGAGGGCAACCTCGGTCTGATCCGTGCGGTCGAGAAGTTCGACTACACCAAGGGCTACAAGTTCTCGACCTACGCCACCTGGTGGATCCGCCAGGCGATCACCCGCGCCATGGCCGACCAGGCCCGCACCATCCGCATCCCGGTGCACATGGTCGAGGTCATCAACAAGCTGGCCCGCGTCCAGCGCCAGATGCTCCAGGACCTGGGCCGCGAGCCCACCCCAGAGGAGCTGGCCAAGGAACTCGACATGACCCCCGAGAAGGTCATCGAGGTCCAGAAGTACGGCCGCGAGCCGATCTCGCTGCACACCCCGCTGGGCGAGGACGGCGACAGCGAGTTCGGTGACCTGATCGAGGACTCCGAGGCGGTCGTCCCGGCCGACGCGGTCTCCTTCACCCTGCTCCAGGAGCAGCTCCACTCGGTGCTGGACACCCTTTCCGAGCGTGAGGCCGGCGTGGTCTCGATGCGCTTCGGTCTGACCGACGGCCAGCCGAAGACGCTCGACGAGATCGGCAAGGTGTACGGGGTCACCCGTGAGCGCATCCGCCAGATCGAGTCGAAGACCATGTCGAAGCTGCGCCACCCGTCGCGCTCCCAGGTGCTGCGCGACTACCTGGACTGATCGATCCACCGGTCGGCCAGGCCCGACCGTCAGCAGGACACGACGAAGGCCCGGAACCCTTGGGGTTCCGGGTCTTCGGGTTGTTCGGGGGCGGTGCGTCAGCGTCCGGGTGGCGCTTGTCGCTCGTCCGGGTGGCGGCCTGCCGGGAAGCGGTCGCGCAGTGTAGTTGATCACCTACGCTGTGGCGGTTGCCTGCTGCCGAGCCTTGTGGAGTCACGGTGCTGACCGACCCGGACCGAGCCGACCTGCCGACCTCCGTCCCGCGCCGGGCCGTCCTGGCCGCCGCCCGGACGGGCCGTCGCCGGCGGCGCGGCGCCCTGCTGGCCCTGCTCGCCGCCGTCCCCGTGCCGTTGGCCGCCCTCGGGGTGGCCGGTCCGGCCGAGGCGCAGCGCCGGGTGGTGGGGGGCGCCACCGTGAGCACCGCCGACCACCCCTGGATCGTGGCACTGGCCAGTCGCCAGCAGTTCGGCAGCGGGCGCTCCGGCCAGTTCTGCGGGGGTGCGCTGGTGACCCCGACCAAGGTGGTGACGGCCGCGCACTGCTTCTACGACGAGTCCAAGGGGCGGGTGGACCGGCCGGGACTCAAGGTGGTGGTCGGGCGGGACGACATGCGCGGCTCGGCCGGCCGTGAGGTGGCCGTCCAACGGGTCTGGATCCACCCCGACTACAACTTCGCCGCGAACATGAACGACGTGGCGGTGCTCACCCTCGCCGACTCCCAGGGCTCCCGGCCGGTGGTCGAGCTGGTCGGCCAGGGGGAGAGCGGGCCGTACGCGGCGGGGACCGGCGCGCAGGTCTACGGCTGGGGTGACACCAGCGGACGGGGTGACTACTCGCCGGTGCTACGTGAGGTGGATGTGCCGATCGTCTCGGACCAGACCTGCGCGCACGCCTACCCGGGCGGACAGGACGGCAAGTTCGACGCCCGGGGCATGGTCTGCGCGGGCGAGGAGAAGGGCGGCAAGGACGCCTGCCAGGGCGACAGCGGCGGCCCGCTGATCGTGGCCGGCCGGCTGGCCGGACTGGTGTCCTGGGGGACGGGCTGCGCGGAGGCGGGCCATCCCGGCGTCTACACCCGGGTGTCCTCGGTCACGGACGCGGTGCGCTCCGTGCTCTGAGCATCACCACTAGTGATGGCGCGGTGACGCTCTGACGCTGTTTCGGCTGTGGCCGAGCCCTGGCCGCACCCCCGGCCCCGCGGTCGCGGCGAAGGGGAGGGAGCCGTCGGGAGAACAGCAAAGCCGGGTGGACGGCCCCGAAAGGGTCCTCCACCCGGCTTCCCGATCGCGCGCGGTGCGCGGCCGGACACAGCTCGACGCTGGCTGCTTGTGGTGGCGCCTGGGTCAGCGCTCCTCGTCGGCAACCGTCGTGTTGGTGCTGGTGCTGAGACGGCCGCTCTCGTCCTGTATCTCCACGGCGATCTTCTTGAGCTCCGGCTCGAACTTCCGGCCGTGGTGGGCGCAGAAGAGCAGCTCTCCGCCGCTGGCGAGTACGACGCGCAGGTATGCCTGGGCGCCGCAGCGGTCGCAGCGGTCAGCCGCGGTCAGCGGGCTCGCAGGTGTCAGAACAGTAGTCACGTCGCCTCTTCTCTAGCTCGACGAGCTGTCGTACCAGGGTCAACATCCAACCAGGCCGAAAACGTTCCCGCTCGTGGCTTTTCTTCTCTGAGGATTCTGCTGTGTTGATGAGGAGGTGCCCCGGGCGCCGGTGGTTCATGCGTGCCGAATCCCGGGATCCGCCTGTCGCTCGAACGTCCGATCGGGACCGGGTCCGAGGTCCGCGTAGCATAATCCTCTGCCGGGTTGGAGCATAAGCCCCGTCCCGGGCCCCGGTAGCCTGCATAACGGCAGTTCCGGAGCCTGAGCCGGACCCCACGATCCGCCAGGACCGGTGGTACCGGGAGGAGATGGCGCCCCCGGGGCCCACACCCGGACGCGGTCCTTGTTCGCGCAGCGCGTACAAGCTGCGCCGGGCCGGCCCGGCGTGCTGTGCACCTGTCGCAGGGGTGCGAGCACACAGAGCGACGACTGTCGGTGCGGCATGCTGCACTGGCGGTTGGTCCGGATGCGTCCGGATGTGACCGATGAGACAGAACTTCACCGAGGAGAGTGCCGCGTGAGTGCCGAAACGACCGTGCCGTCCGCGCTGCTGGCCGGCGACGACGGTTCCAACTACACCGCGCGGCACCTGCTCGTCCTGGAGGGTCTGGAGGCCGTCCGCAAGCGCCCCGGCATGTACATCGGTTCCACCGACAGCCGTGGTCTGATGCACTGCCTCTGGGAGATCATCGACAACTCGGTCGACGAGGCGCTGGGCGGCCACTGCGACCGCATCGAGGTCCTGCTGCACCCGGACTCCTCGGTGGAGGTCCGTGACAACGGCCGCGGCATCCCGGTCGACGTCGAGCCCAAGACCGGGCTGTCCGGCGTCGAGGTCGTGATGACCAAGCTGCACGCGGGCGGCAAGTTCGGCGGCGGCTCGTACGCGGCCTCCGGCGGTCTGCACGGCGTCGGCGCCTCGGTCGTCAACGCGCTGTCCGCCCGGCTGGACGTCGAGGTCGACCGCAGCGGCCACACCCACGCGATCAGCTTCCGCCGCGGCACCCCCGGCATCTTCACCGAGGCCAGCCCGGACGCGCCCTTCGAACCGGCCAACGGCACGACCAGGACCCGCAAGGTGCCCAAGGGCCGCACCGGTACCCGGATCCGGTACTGGGCCGACCGGCAGATCTTCCTCAAGGACGCCAAGCTCTCCCTGGAGCACCTGCACAACCGGGCCCGGCAGACCGCCTTCCTCGTCCCCGGCCTGACCATCGTCGTGCGTGACGAACGGCTCACCGAGAGCGAGCAGGTCCAGGAGTCGGTCTTCCACTACGACGGCGGCATCGCCGAGTTCTGCGAGTTCCTGGCCCCCGACAAGCCGGTCAGCGACGTGGTGCGGCTGCACGGCGAGGGCACCTTCAAGGAGACCGTGCCCGTCCTGGACGACCTCGGCCACATGACCCCGACCGAGGTCACCCGGCACCTGGGCGTGGACATCGCGCTGCGTTGGGGCACCGGCTACGACACCACCCTGCGCTCCTTCGTCAACATCATCGCCACCCCCAAGGGCGGCACCCACGTCACCGGCTTCGAGCGCTCGCTGGCCAAGACCGTCAACGAGGTGCTGCGCGCCAGCAAGCTGCTGCGCGTCGCCGAGGACGACATCACCAAGGACGACGCCACCGAGGGCCTCACCGCGGTGGTCACCGTCCGGCTCGCCGAGCCGCAGTTCGAGGGCCAGACCAAGGAGGTGCTCGGCACCTCGGCGGCCAACCGGATCGTCGCGGCCGTCGTCGCCAAGGAGCTCAAGGCCTTCCTCACCTCGGCCAAGAAGGACCAGAAGCTGCAGGCCCGGGCCGTGCTGGAGAAGGTCGTCGCCGCCGCCCGCACCCGGGTCGCCGCCCGGCAGCACAAGGAGGCCCAGCGCCGTAAGACCGCGCTGGAGACCAGCTCGCTGCCCGCCAAGCTGGCCGACTGCCGCAGCGACGACGTCGACCGCAGCGAACTGTTCATCGTCGAGGGGGACTCCGCGCTCGGCACCGCCAAGCTCGCCCGCAACTCCGAGTTCCAGGCGCTGCTGCCGATCCGCGGCAAGATCCTCAACGTGCAGAAGGCCTCGGTGAGCGACATGCTCAAGAACGCCGAGTGCGCCGCGATCATCCAGGTGATAGGGGCCGGCTCGGGCCGCACCTTCGACATCGACCAGGCCCGCTACGGCCGGGTCATCTTCATGGCCGACGCCGACGTCGACGGCTCGCACATCCGCACCCTGCTGCTGACCCTCTTCCACCGCTACATGCGGCCGATGGTCGAGCAGGGCCGGGTCTTCGCCGCCGTCCCGCCGCTGCACCGGATCGAGCTCACCAACCCCAAGCGCGGCCAGGAGAAGTACCACTACACCTACTCCGACGCCGAACTGCGCTCCACCCTGCTGGAGTTCCAGCGCAAGGGCCAGCGCTGGAAGGAGCCGGTGCAGCGGTACAAGGGTCTGGGCGAGATGGACGCCGACCAGCTGGCCGAGACCACCATGGATCCGCGCCACCGCACCCTGCGCCGGATCAACCTGGGTGACCTGGAGCAGGCCGAGAAGATCTTCGACCTGCTGATGGGCAACGACGTCGCGCCGCGCAAGGAGTTCATCGTGGACTCGGCGGCCACCCTGGACCGCTCGCGCATCGACGCCTGAGGCGTCTGACGCGCCCGGCGGAGCGGGGGCCTCCACCCACGGGTGGAGGCCCCCGCTCCGCCGGTTCCACCCGCCATCCACCCCGGCTCCGATCAGCGGGGAGCGCCGGATCCGTAGCGTCGGAGAGGTCAGCAACAAGCCTCTCGCGGGACGGAGAATCCGATGACTGCCCTCGCTAACCTCCTCGTGATCGTGGCGGTGGTGGCCCTGGTGGTCACGCGCCAGATGCGCGTCCAGCGGCTGGACACCGAACGCCGGTTCTGGCTGCTGCCGCTGATCCTGGGCGTGTTCGCGCTGCGCGATCCGCAGATCATCGACCACCAGCACACCGCGCTGTCGGTCACCCTGCTCGCCGCCTCGCTGGTCACCGTGCTCGCGATGGGGACGGCCTGGGGCTGGACCGTCCGGATCTGGCGGGGCGCCGACGGCAACGTCCTGGTCAAGGGCACCAAGGCCACCCTGGCCGCCTGGGGTGGAATGATCGCCATCCGGATCGGCCTGTACGCGATCGGCTCGGCCCTGGGCGTCCACCAGGCGGGCAGCTCGCTGATGCTCGGCATGGCGGTCCTGCTGCTGGTCCGCTCGCTCGTGGTCAACTGGAGGGCCCGGACGCTGGAGCACGCACCGGCCACCGCCGTACTGCACTGATCCCCCGCCGTGAGCACCGAGGAGGCACCCTTGTCCGGGTGGTACTGGACCCGCTGGCCGTCCCGGGAGGGGCTGGAGCGCGAGGTCGAGAGTCGGCCGCGGCGGGTCCTCACCGTGTTCGGCCGGACCGTCCTGCTGGGTGTCGTCAGCTGGGGGACCTTCTCCGACGGCAAGTACGCCGGCTGGGCGGTGACGGCCGCGGCGGCCGGGCTGGTCGCGGCCGCCACGCTCTGCGTGCTGTACCTGCGCGCCACCCGGGAACAGCGCCCGGCGGCCGCGTACCTGCTGGCCGCCGCCCTGGTCGGCGGTGCCTGGATCGCCAACTGGGGACTGGCCTACACACTGGCCGACTTCCTGTGGATCGGGCTGGCCGTGACGGCGCTGACCCGGATGCCGCCCGCGCCCGCGCTGATCGCCGCGGCGGCCGCGCTGGGCTCGTACACGGCGGCTTCGCCGGCGAGCTGGCTCAGCGTCTCCGCCACCATCGGCGGTTCCGTCCTGGTCGGCTTCCTGCTGCGGCTGGACGTCGAGGCACGCGGCACCGCCCGCCGGCTGCTGGTCCAGGAGCGCGCTGTCCGGGCCGCCGAGGCGGAGAGTGCGGCGCTCGCCGAACGGGCCAGGATCGCCCGGGAGATCCACGACGTGCTCGCCCACAGCCTCTCCGCGCAGCTGGTCCACCTGGAGGCGGCCCGGCTGATGCTGGACGCCGGGACGGACCGCGCGCAGGTCCGCGAACGGGTCGTCGCCGCACGGCGGATGGCGCAGGACGGGCTGGCCGAGACCCGGCAGGCGCTGTCCGCGCTGCGCGGGGAGTTCACGCCGGTCGGGGAGTTCCTGGTGGAACTGACCGAGCGGGAGCGGGCCCCGCTGACCGTCACGGGTACGCCCCGCCCGCTGGCCGCCGAGGCCGGGTTGGCGGTGCGGCGCACCGCGCAGGAGGCGGTGACCAACGTCCGCAAGCACGCGCCGGGCGCCCGCTGCTCGGTCGAACTGCGCTACCTGGCCGACGCGGTGGAGCTGGAGGTGCGCAACGCCCGGGCGCCGCGCGGCCAGTCCGCCGGCGAGCCGGCTGCCGCCGAGCTGGCAGCCAGCGGCAGCGGGTACGGTCTGCTGGGGATGCGCGAACGCGCGGAACTGCTCGGCGGCACCCTGCTGGCGGGCCCGGAGGACGGAGGGTGGCGGGTGTTGCTGCGGGTGCCGGCATGAGTGTGCGGAGCGAACTCGTCGTCGAGGGGCGCGGATCGCGCGAAGCGACTGCTGAGCGCGGCGAGGTGGGCGCATGAGCGCCATGGTCACCAGGGTGCTGGTGGCGGACGACCAGACGGTGGTGCGCGAGGGCATCGTGATGCTGCTGGGGCTGCTGCCCGGCATCGAGGTGGTCGGTGCGGCGGCGGACGGAGCGGAGGCCGTCGCCCTGGTGGAGCGTCATCACCCGGACGTGGTGCTGATGGATCTGCGGATGCCGCGTGTCGACGGCGTCGAGGCGACCCGACGGATCCGGGCCGCGCACCCGGAGACCGAGGTCGTGGTGCTCACCACCTACGCCGACGACGAGTCGCTGTTCCCGGCGCTGCAGGCCGGGGCGCGCGGCTACCTCACCAAGGACGCCGGCGGCGAGGAGATCGCCAAGGCCATCGCGGACGTCCGCTCGGGTGCGGCCGGGCTCTCCCCGCAGGTCCAACTCCGGCTGCTGGAACGGCTTTCGGAGGCGCCCGTGAAGTCCGCGCGGACGGACTCGCCGAGCCCGGAGCGGTCGGCCGCGCGGAGCGGGGAGCTGCCGGACGGGCTGACCGTGCGGGAGGCCGAGGTGCTCGCGCTGATCGCCGAGGGGCTCTCCAACGCGGAGATCGCCCAGCGGCTGTTCGTCAGCCAGGCCACCGTGAAGACGCACATCAACAACCTGTTCGCCAAGACCGCGGTGCGGGACCGCGCGCAGGCGGTCGCGTACGCCTTCCGGCACGGAATCACCGGTACGCAGCAGTAGTCGGATGAGCGTCCGTCGGATGATCGATCACCTCATCGAGTGAACGTATCTGCGATGGTCAGGGACGGTGTCCGGGGGCCTCCATGATGGTTTGGGTCAGAACGCCCGGCTCGGCCCAGGAGCAGCAGTGCCACAGCAGCAGACCAGCAGTCCCGGACAGGGGCAGCGATTCGACTGGTGGGCCGCTCCGGCCACCGCCGCCGCGTCCGAGCCGGTTGCCGCCCCCCGCCGAACGGCCGTACCGGCCCAGCCGGTACCCACTCGGTCGGCCGCCACGCCGGAACAGGCGGCCGCGCCCGTCGCGCCGCCGGTCGTGCCGCCGCCGGCACCGGCCGTCGCCCCGGTGGCCCCGCAGGAGCCGGCGGCGCCGGTGAGCACCACCGACAGCACCGTGGTCTACCGGAGCGTCCAGGCCAGCGCGGCCTTCCAGGACATCCGCCGCAGCTACCGGGGCTTCGTCTTCCCGGTCAGCGGCGCCTTCCTCGGCTGGTACCTGCTGTACGTCGCCGCCGAGGCCGCCGCCCCCGGCGTGATGCGCAGCCCGGTGGCCGGCCCGCTCAACGTGGCCTGGCTGCTCGGCCTGCTGCAGTTCGCCTCGACCTTCCTGCTCACCTGGCTCTACGCCCGCAACGCCCGGACCAAGCGCGACCGCGCCGCCCTGGGCCTGCGCTGGGACACCCAGGACCAGCTGCGATGACGGCCACCACCGGCGTGCTGACCACCGCCACCCCGCCCCCCGTCGCCCCCACCGGCCAGCACCACGGCCTGGCGATCGTGCTGTTCGCCGTCATCGTCCTGGTCACCCTGGGGATCACCCTCTGGGTCGGCCGCCAAGGCAACGCCGCCGAGGACTTCTACACCGGCGGACGCGACTTCACCCCGCTGCAGAACGGCTTCGCCCTCTCCGGCGACTACCTCTCCGCCGCCTCCTTCCTCGGCGTCGCCGGGCTGATCGCCCTCTACGGCTACGACGGCGTGCTCTACAGCATCGGCTTCCTGGTGGCCTGGCTGGTCGTGCTGATGCTGGTCGCCGAACTCGTCCGCAACGCCGGCCGGTACACCCTCGCCGACGTGCTCGCGCTGCGGCTGCGCCGCCGCAAGGTGCGGGCCGCGGCAGGCGGCGCCAGCGTCGTGGTCACCCTGCTCTACCTGGTCGCCCAGATGGTCGGCGCCGGTTCGCTGGTCGCGCTGCTACTCGGCACCAACAGCGCTCAGGCCCGGACCTGGACCATCATCGCGGTCGGCGCCCTGATGATCGTCTACGTCACGATCGGCGGGATGCGGGCCACCACCTGGATCCAGATCGTCAAGGCCTTCCTGCTGATCGCGGGTTCGGTGCTGCTCACCGTGCTGCTGGTGGTCCGCTTCCACGGCGACCTCCTCGAGCTGATGCGCCAGGCCGCCCGGCACAGCGGCGCCGGGCACCGCTACCTCGAACCCGGGCTCAAGTACGGCGCTACCTTCACCAGCCGGCTGGACTTCTTCAGCCTGGGCCTGGCCCTGGTGCTCGGCACCGCCGGCCTGCCGCACATCCTGTCCCGCTTCTACACCGTGCCCACCGCCCGGGCCGCCCGCCGCTCGACGATGTGGGCGATCGGTCTGGTCGGCGGCTTCTACCTGATGGCCATCGCGCTCGGCCTGGGCGCCACCGCGCTGGTCGGCTCGGCCGAGGTGCGGCACGCCAACTCGGCCGGGAACACCGCCGTTCCGCTGCTCGCCCTGGTGCTCGGCGGCGGCAACGGCAGCACCGGCGGGGTGGTGCTGTTCGCGCTGATCTCGGCGATCGCCTTCGCCACCATCCTCGCCGTGGTCGCCGGGCTGACCCTGGCCTCCTCGGCCGCCTTCGCCCACGACATCTGGGCCGGCGCCTGGCGCTGCCGCCCGCGCCGTCGTGGCGGGGAGGAGACCGCCGAGAAGCCCAGTGAGCAGCAGGAGGTGGTGGTCGCCCGGTTCGCCGCCGTCGGGATCGGCGCGGTGGCGATCGTGATCAGCCTGTACGCCCAGCAGCTGAACGTCGCCTTCCTGGTCGGCCTCGCCTTCGCGGTGGCCGCCTCCTCGAACCTGCCGGTGCTGCTGTACAGCCTGTTCTGGTCGCGGTTCACCGCCCGGGGCGCGGTCTGGTCGGTGTACGGCGGGCTGGTCCCGGCGATCGTGCTGGTGTTCTTCTCGCCGGTGGTCTCCGGCTCCAAGGCGGCGCTTTTCCCCGGAGTGGACTTCCACTGGTTCCCGCTGGAGAACCCCGGGATCGTGTCCATCCCGCTCGGCTTCCTGGCCGGCTGGATCGGGACGCTCACCTCGCCCGAGCCCGCCGACGCGGACCGCTTCGCCGAGCTGGAGGTGCGTGCCCTCACCGGTGCGGGCGCGGCCTAGGCCTTCCTTTCGGAGTCTGCCGTCGCGTCCCGGGAACCCCGGCGGGCTGGGGCCGCCGGGGTTCCCGGATGTCTAGGCGCCTCTGGCCGCCAGTCCGTAGCGGTGCTCCGGGCGGCCGGTGTCGCCGTAGCGCAGGGTCAGCCGCAGCTGGCTGTCGCGCTCCAGCTGCTTGAGGTAGCGCTGGGCGGTCGAGCGGCTCAGTCCGGTGGCGTCGGCGACCTCCTGGGCGGACAGCGGCCGGCCGGCCCGTCGCAGCACGCCGAGCACCAGGTCGGTGGTGGGCGCCGAGTGGCCCTTCGGCAGGGCCCCGGTGGGCGCGCAGGCGCTGCGCAGGGTCGCGAACAGCCGGTCCACCTCGTCCTGGCCGGCCTCCCGGGCGGGTGCGGCCAGCGCGTGCCGCAGCTGCGCGTACGAGACCAGCTTGTCCCGGAGCCCGGCGAAGGTGAACGGCTTGACCAGGTACTGCAGGGCGCCGTGCTGCATCGCGGCGTGCACCGTGGAGACGTCCCGGGCGGCGGTCACCATCATCACGTCGCAGGCCACCTGGCGCTCCCGCAGCCGGCGGACCAGCGCCAGTCCGGTCTCGTCCGGCAGGTGGTGGTCGAGCAGCAGGAGGTCCACCGGACGGCGCTCCAGCGCGGCCAGGGCCTCCCCGGCCGAGTGGGCGGTGCCGGTGACCCGGAAGCCCGGCACCTTGGCCACGTACGCGGCGTGCACGTCCGCGACCCGGAAGTCGTCGTCCACCACGAGTACGTCGATCATCACGCCTCCACGAGCTGAGCGGTGAGCAGGGCCTCGGGCAGCTCGACGGTGAACCGGGCGCCGCCGAGCGGGCCGGTGTCGAGCACGATCCGGCCGCCGGTCCGTTCGACCAGTCGCCGCACCATCGCCAGGCCCAGCCCGCGCGGGCGGTGCGCGGGCGCGTCCTTGCTGGTCCACCCCTCCTCGAAGACCTGGCGGCGCAGTTCCTCCGGTACGCCCGGGCCGCTGTCCGCGACCTGCAGCAGCAGGGTGGAGCCGGCCGCCGCCAGCGTCACCTCCACGCTGCCGCCCCCCTCCAGGGCGTCCACCGCGTTGTCGATCAGGTTGCCGAGCACCGTCACCAGCGCCCGGGCGTCCACCACCGCGTCCGGCAGGTGGGCGGCCGGGGCCAGCGCCAGTCGCACCCCGCGCTCGCCGGCCACCGCCGTCTTGCCCGCCAGCAGCGCCGCCACGTGCGGGTCCTGCACCTGCTCGGCGATCCGGGCGGCGACCACGGCGTGCGAACCGGACTGCTCCGAGATGAACGCCACCGCCTGCTCGTGGCGGCCGAGTTCGAGCAGGCCGAGGAGGGTGTGCATCCGGTTGGCGTGCTCGTGGTCCTGGGCGCGCAGCGCGTCGGTGAGGCTGCGGGTGGTGTCCAGCTCGCGGACCAGCGACTCCAGCTCGGTGCGGTCGCGCAGCGTCACCACGGCCCCCTCGCTGGTGGCCGTCCGGTTCACCACCAGTACTCGGTCGTCCCGTACGGCGGGCAGGTCGGGGCCGGTGATCCGCCCGGTCAGCACGTCGGCCAGCCGGCCCGGTGGCAGCACCTCAGCGATCGGGCGGCCGGTGCAGTCCTCGGGCAGGCCGAGCAGCCGCAGGGCCTCGTCGTTGGCCAGCCGGATCCGGCCGCGCTCGTCCAGCGCCACCATGCCCTCGCGGATGCCGTGCAGCATCGCCTCCCGCTCGACCAGCAGCGCGGAGATGTCGGCCAGCGCGATGTTGTGGGTGCGGCGCTTGAGCCGGCGGGCCAGGACGAGGGTGGCGACGGTGCCGGCGGCCAGGCCGGCCCCGGCACACAGCAGGATTCCGGTGAGCATCTTCAGCAGGCGGCGTCGGATCGAGTCGTCGCTGATGCCGACGGACACCTCGCCGACGATCCGGCCGTCCGTCGTCCGCAGCGGCACCTTGCCGCGGGCGGTGCGGCCCAGGGTGCCCTGCTGGATCGCGGTGACGCTGCGGCCGCTGAGCGCGGGCTCCGGGTCGGTGCTGACCCGTTGGCCGATCCGGCCGGGGTCGGTGTGCGAGAGGCGGATGCCGTCCAGGTCGGTGACCACGACGAAGCTGGCGCCGGTGGCCAGCCGGATCTGTTCGGCGTTGCGCTGCGCGGTGGCGGTGTCCCGGGCGTCGGCGGCCCGGGCGATGGTCTCGTCGGTGGCGGTGGCCTGGGCGATGGACAGCGCCCGCTGCATCGCGTCGTGGTCCAGTTCGCTGCTGACCGGGGCCAGGAACAGCCCGGCGGTCACGGCGGTGACGCCGACGGTGACGACGGTCTGGCTCAGCAGGAGCTGGGCGAAGACCCGGCGGGGCCAGTGGGGGAGCTTCATCCGGGCCTCCTCTCGGTGGCGGCGGTGCTACGGGGGTGGGGGGTCGGGACACCCTATGTTTCCGGGGTGTTTCTGTCAGCCCGCGTCCCCGCAGTTGTAGCGCAAGCAAAACGAGCAGAACACCCCTCAATGCGGAGAAGTCGCACTTCGCGGAGAAGGCTCCCGCCGGGGCCGGGGCCGCTCCTACCGTTCCGGGGCAAGCACTGACCCCGGAGGAACGAAATGCGTGAGCGAGCGCGGCGAGTGAACCGTCGAGAGGCGCGCCCGGTGCGAAGCACCCACCGAGCGAAGCGGGGTGGGGCATGAGCACCCCGGCGATCGAGCTGACCGGCGCGACGAAACGCTTCCGCACCCCCTCGGGGGCCCTGCACACCGCCGTCCGCGATCTCGATCTGACCGTCGCCCAGGGCGAGTTCGTCGCCGTCGTCGGCCCCACCGGCTGCGGCAAGTCCACCACGCTGACGCTGGTCAGCGGTCTGGAGGAGCCCACCGAGGGCGAGGTCCGGGTGTACGGCGAGCCCGTGCGCGGGATCGACCCCAAGGTCGGGTTCGTCTTCCAGCAGGACGCCGTCTTCCCCTGGCGCACCGTGCTGTCCAACGTGATGGCCGGGCCGCGCTTCCGCGGCGCGCCCACCGCCGAGGCCAGGGAACGGGCCCGGGACTGGCTCGGCCGGGTCGGCCTGGCCGCGTTCGAGGACCGCTACCCGCACCAGCTGTCCGGCGGCATGCGCAAGCGCGTCGCGCTCGCCCAGACCTTCGTCAACGACCCGACCATCCTGCTGATGGACGAGCCCTTCTCGGCACTGGATGTGCAGACCCGCGCCCTGATGTCCGACCAGCTGCTGGAGCTGTGGGCCGGCACCGGCTCCTCGGTCGTGTTCGTCACCCACGACCTGGACGAGGCCATCGCGCTCGCCGACCGGGTCGTCGTGATGACGGCCGGGCCGGCCACCGTCAAGGAGGTCTTCACCGTCGACCTACCACGACCGCGCACCGTGGAGGCCGTCCGGCTGGAACCGAGGTTCGTCGAGCTGTACCGCGAGATCTGGGCCTCGCTCGGCGAAGAGGTGCGCATCACCCGGGAGAGAGGAGCGGGTCGTGCCGCTTGAGAGCGCGTCCGCCGTCACCGGGAAGACCCCGGCCGTCACGACCAGGACCGAGGCCCGCGAACGGGCCGCCCGCAACCGCAGGTTGACCGTCTACGCGGCCCGGCTCGGGGTGCTGGTCGCCTTCCTCGGCCTGTGGGAGCTGTGCGCCCGCACCGAGGTCATCGACCCGTTCAACTTCTCGCAGCCGTCGAGGATCTGGGACCAGATCTGGCAGTGGATCACCCACGGCACCGCCCAGGGCTCGCTCGGCGAGCAGATCGGCTACACCCTGTACGAGGCCCTCACCGGCTGGGTGATCGGCGTGGTCGGCGGTGTGCTGCTGGGCATCGCGCTCGGCCGGATCCGCTTCCTGGCCGATGTGTTCGGGCCGTACATCAAGGTGCTCAACGCCATCCCGCGCATCGTGCTCGCCCCGATCTTCCTGATCTGGTTCGGCCTCGGCCCGGCCTCCAAGGTGGCCTCCGCGGTGGTGCTGGTCTTCTTCCCGGTGTTCTTCAACGCCTTCCAGGGCGCCCGCGAGGTGGACCGCAACCTGGTCGCCAACGCCCGCATCCTGGGCGCCGACAACCGCAAGGTCACCCTCCAGGTGGTCATCCCCGCCGCCACCACCTGGATCTTCACCAGCCTGCACGTCAGCTTCGGCTTCGCGCTGATCGGCGCGATCGTCGGCGAGTACATCGGCGCCACCAAGGGCCTCGGCCTGCTGGTCGCCGCCGCCCAGGGCACCTTCAACGCGGCCGGGGTGTACGCCGCGATGACCATCCTCGCGGTCGTCGCGCTGGTCACCGAGGGGCTGTTGACCCTCGCCGAGAAGAAGCTGTTCCGCTGGAAGCCCGCCGACGCGGGCGACGGCCGCTGAACTCCCCCCCACCCGCCCGAAGAGAGGCACCTCCACGATGCGCTCGAACCCGATCAGCAGATCAGCCGCCGTCGTCCTCGCCGCCGCCCTGGTCCTCCCGCTCTCCGCCTGCGCCAACGATGCCGCCACCTCCGCCCACGGCGCCGCCCCGGCCGGGCAGCAGGTCGACGGACCCAAGGTCAAGATCATGGTCGGCGGCCTGGACAAGGTCATCTACCTGCCCGCGATGCTCACCCAGCGGCTCGGCTACTTCGCCGACGCCGGCGTCAACGTCGAGCTGCTCACCGAGCCGGCCGGCGTCAACGCCACCACCGCGCTGCTGGCCGGCGACGTCCAGGGCGCCGTCGGCTTCTACGACCACACCATCGACCTCCAGGCCAAGGGCAAGCACGTCGAGTCCGTGGTCCAGTTCGCCCAGGCCCCCGGCGAGGTCGAACTCGTCTCCGCCAAACAGGCCGACGCCATCAGGTCCGGCGCCGACTTCAAGGGCAGGAAACTCGGCGTCACCAGCATCGGCTCCTCCACCGACTTCCTCACCAAGTACCTCGCGGTCAAGAACGGCGCTTCCGTCAGCGACTTCAGCCCGATCGCGGTCGGCGCCGGCCAGACCTTCATCGCCGCCCTCCAGCAGGGCAGCATCGACGCCGGGATGACCACCGACCCGACCGTCGCCGCCGTCCTCGACAAGGGCCTCGGCAAGATCCTCTACGACCTGCGCACCCCCGAGGGCTCGCGCCAGGCACTCGGCGGGCTCTACCCCTCGTCCTCGCTGTACATGAACACCGACTGGGTGGAGAAGAACAAGGAGACCACCCAGAAGCTCGCCGGCGCCTTCGTGAAGACCCTCAAGTGGATGTCCACCCACAGCCCGGAGGAGATCGCCGCGAAGATGCCCGCCGACTACGCCCAGGGCGGCGCCGAACAGTACGCGGCGGCGATCAAGTCCACCCTGCCGATGTTCACCACCGACGGGGTGATGCCGGCCGACGGGCCCAAGACCGTGCTCGCGGTGCTCGCCGCCTTCCACCCGGACGTCAAGGGCAAGGAGGGGACGATCGACCTGTCCCGGACGTACACCACCGAGTTCGTCGGCAAGGCCGCCGGCTGAGCCCTGCTGCCCGCGGTCCCGCGCTCACCCCCACGGGCGCGGGGCCGTCGGGGCCGTCTCCTGGACGCAGGCGGGCCCGGCAAGGACCCGGGAGACGGGCCCTGCCCGCCTCGTTCGGCCTGCCCGCCTCGCTCGCCCTACACGCCTCGTACCGAGAGCACGTCCATCCGCGACGGCGTCCCCGCCGCCTTGCCGCAGCTCTCCGGACGCGGCGGCTCGCTCACCGACTCGATCACGTCCACCTCCCAGATCCGGCCGTCCCGGTGCACCACCCGCACCAGCCAGCGGCCCGCGCCGTCCGGCCGCTGCGCCAGGGTCAGCGCGTCCACCCCGGTCTCGCCGGTCGCCAGCCGCACCGCGTGCTCGGCCGCCTGGCCCGGACGCTCCCAGCCCGAGCAGCCCCGCGACCACTCCGGCACCATGTGCCCGGCCGCCGTCGCCGCCAGCACCTCCTTGGCGCTCTCCGGCGTCAGCCGCCCGTACGCGTAGCCGTACGGCAGCACCAGCATCGTGGGGGAGAAGCGGTGCCCGCCCAGGTGGGTCACCTCCCACACCTCGCTGTGCCCGGCCGCCGCCAGCTCCGCCGCGAGCGGACGGCCCAGCAGCGCGCAGCAGCGGTCCCGGCGGCCGTTGGTGCACACCAGGGCCAGCGGGCCGCCGACGTGCTCCACCCCGAACCCCGTGTGGTCGCCGACGCCCAGGGCCGAGAAGTCCAGCTCCAGCAGCCCCGCCGGATCCGCCACCTGCGCCCGGCGCACCCAGCCGCGGCCCGGCACCGTGTGGGCCACCACCACCTCGCGCCGCGCGGTCGGCAGGCAGTCCGCGTGCCGGCCCGGCCGCCGGATCAGGGCCACCCGTACGCCGGTGCCCGCCGCGGCCGCCTCCAGGGCGCGCCCGATCGCCACGTCGAGGTGGCTCTCGCCCAGCGCCTTCGCACCCCACGGGCCGTTCTGCTCCAGCAGCAGCCAGGTGGTCGCGACCGCCGCCGTCGCGGTCAGCGGCTCCGAAAGTTCACGCGACACGGTCGCACAGGTGCTCACCAGGGCAAGGCTACCCTCAGCGGTTCGGCCCGGCCCGGAGCAGGAAAGGGGCCCGGGCGGAGCCGCGGGGAGAGGTCCCGGACGCGTCGGAGGGCGGGGCTCCGGACGCGCCGGAGGGAGAGGCCCCGGACACGTCGGGGGGCGGGGCGCCCGCAGACACCCCGCCCCCGGACCGGTCATCACGCCGGGCCGGCCACCACCGCGATCGGCGCCGTCACCGGGGTCCCCGAGCCGTCCCGGCGCGGGTCCCGCTCCGGGAGGTCGACCGGCGCGCCCTTGGCACCGGCGGCGAGGGCCGGAGCGGCGCCCGCCCAGGCGAACGCCAGCGCGTCCTCACCGCGCAGGAAGCGCTGGCAGCGGACGCCGCCGGTCGCCCGGCCCTTGCGCGGGTACTGCTCGAACGGGGTGACCTTCCAGGACGTCTGCTCGTCACCGGACAGCGTGCCCGAGGTGCCCGCCACCGAGACCACCACCGCGTCCCCGGCCGGGTCCACCGCCGTGAAGGACAGCACCCGCGCGCCGTCCGCCAGCTTGATGCCCGCCATGCCACCCGCCGGGCGGCCCTGCGGACGGACCTGCCCCGCCGGGTAGCGCAGCAGCTGGGCGTCCGAGGTGATGAAGACCAAGTCCTCCTCGCCGGTGCGCAGTTCGACCGCGCCCACCAGCTCGTCGCCGTCCTTGAGGGCGATCACCTCGAACTCGTCCTTGTTCGCCGGCCACTCCGGCACCACCCGCTTGACCACGCCCTGCACCGTGCCCAGCGCCAGCCCCGGCGAGGACTCGTCCAGCGTGGTCAGCGCCAGCACCCGCTCCCCGGCCTCCAGCCGCAGGAACTCCTCCACCGCGGCGCCGCCCGCCAGCGTCGGCGACGGCATCGGCGGCAGCGCCGGCAGGTCGATCACCGGCAGTCGCAGCACCCGGCCCGCCGACGTCACCACGCCCACGTCCGCCCGCGCCGTCGCCGGCACCGCCGACACGATCACGTCGTGCTTCGCCCGCTTCTCCGACAGCTCGAACGGCTCGCCGTCCGCCGTCCGCGCCAGCAGCCCCGTCGAGGACAGCAGCACCCGGCACGGGTCGTCCGCCACCTCCAGCGGCACCGACAGCGCCGCCGACGGGGCCGACCCGGCCTCCAGCAGCACCGTGCGCCGCTCCGTCCCGAACTGCTTGGACACCGCGCCCAGTTCGGACGACACCACGCTGCGCAGCCGGGTGTCCGAGTCCAGGATCTCGGTCAGCTCCGCGATCTCCGCGAGCAGCTTCGCCTTCTCCTGCTCCAGCTCCACCCGGTCGAACCTGGTCAGCCGGCGCAGCGGGGTGTCCAGGATGTAGCCGGTCTGCGTCTCCGACAGCGAGAAGCGCTCCATCAGGCGCTCCTTCGCCTGCTGGGCGTTGTCACTCGACCGGATGATCGCGATGACCTCGTCGATGTCGATCAGGGCCACCAGCAGACCCTCGACCAGGTGCAGCCGCTCCTCGCGCTTGCGGCGGCGGAAGTCGCTGCGCCGGCGCACCACGGTGAACCGGTGGTCGACGTAGACCTCCAGCAGCTCCTTCAGCCCCAGCGTCAGCGGCTGCCCGTCGACCAGCGCCACGTTGTTGATGCCGAAGGTCTCCTCCATCGGCGTCAGCTTGTAGAGCTGCTCCAGCAGCGCCTCCGGCACGAAGCCGTTCTTCACCTCGATCACCAGCCGCAGCCCGTGCTCGCGGTCGGTCAGGTCCTTGACGTCCGCGATGCCCTGCAGCTTCTTCGCGTTGACCAGGTCCTTGATCTTCGAGATGACCTTCTCGGGGCCGACGTTGTACGGCAGCTCGGTCACCACGATGCCCTTGCGGCGCGCCGTCACCGACTCGATCGTCGTCGTCGCCCGGATCTTGAACGTGCCGCGGCCCGACTCGTACGCGTCCCGGATCCCCGACAGGCCCACGATCCGCCCGCCCGTCGGCAGGTCCGGACCGGGCACGAACCGCATCAGCGTGTCCAGGTCCGCGCTCGGGTGCTTGATCAGGTGCCGGGCCGCGGCCACCACCTCGGACAGGTTGTGCGGCGGCATGTTCGTCGCCATGCCGACCGCGATGCCCGTCGCGCCGTTCACCAGCAGGTTCGGGAACGCGGCCGGCAGTGCCAGCGGCTCCTGCTCGCTGCCGTCGTAGTTCGGCCCGAAGTCGACGGTGTCCTCGTGGATCGACTCCACCATCGCCATCGAGGCCGCCGTCAGCCGCGACTCGGTGTAGCGCATCGCGGCCGGCGGGTCGTCGTTGCCGAGCGAACCGAAGTTGCCGTGCCCGTCGATCAGCGGCAGCCGCATCGAGAACGGCTGCGCCATGCGCACCACGGAGTCGTAGATCGACGCGTCACCGTGCGGGTGCAGCCGGCCCATCACCTCGCCCACCACGCGCGCGCACTTCACGTGCGCCCGGTCCGGACGCAGGCCCATCTCGTTGGCCTGGTACAGGATCCGGCGGTGCACCGGCTTCAGACCGTCCCGCGCGTCGGGCAGCGCACGCGAGTAGATCACCGAGTAGGCGTACTCCAGGAAGGAGCCCTGCATCTCGTCCACGACGTCGACGTCGAGGATCCGCTCCTCGAAGTCTCCGGGCGGCGGGGTCTGCGAACTGCGGCGGGCCATCGCGGCGGGGCTCCCTTACGTGTCGCTGGCTGTGGCGGCGGCCGGTTGTCGGCCGGCCGCCGGTCGTCGGACGGGCGGTGCCGTCCTGATGCACCGTCCTGCCGCCGCGACCCGTCAACCGGGCGCGACCGACAGGGCACGGCGCCCCCATTGTGGACCCTCCCGCCGACACTCCCGGTCAGCGGCCCTCTTCCGCCCCTGGCGAACGCCGCTTCCGCGCGGACACAAACACGTCCCCCACGCGTTGCACCACAATGGGGGACGCCACACGAACCCCGACATCGACGACGGGAAGGACCCGAGCGCATGGCCAACCCGGCCCCCGCCTCCAGCCGAGGCATCGCCATCACCGAGCACCGCCTGGCCAACGGCCTGCGCGTCGTCCTCTCCGAGGACCACCTCACCCCGGTCGCCGCAGTCTGCCTCTGGTACGACGTGGGCTCCCGCCACGAGGTCAAGGGCCGCACCGGTCTGGCCCACCTCTTCGAGCACCTGATGTTCCAGGGCTCCGCCAACGTCTCCAACAACGGCCACTTCGAGCTGGTCCAGGGCGCCGGCGGCTCGCTCAACGGCACCACCAGCTTCGAACGCACCAACTACTACGAGACCATGCCCGCCCACCAGCTGGAGCTCGCCCTCTGGCTGGAGGCCGACCGGATGGGCTCCCTGCTCGCCGCCCTCGACGAGACGTCCATGGAGAACCAGCGCGCCGTCGTCAAGAACGAACGCCGCCAGCGCTACGACAACGTCCCGTACGGCACCGCCTTCGAGAAGCTCACCGCGCTCTCGTACCCCGACGGCCACCCGTACCACCACACCCCGATCGGCTCCATGGCCGACCTCGACGCCGCGACCCTCGAGGACGCCCGCGCGTTCTTCCGCACCTACTACGCGCCCAACAACGCGGTGCTGTCCGTCGTCGGCGACATCGACCCCGAGCAGACCATCGCCTGGGTCGAGAAGTACTTCGGCTCCATCCCCGCCCACGACGGCAAGCAGCCGCCGCGCTCCGGCGAACTCCCCGACACCATCGGCCGCGAGCTGCGCCAGAACCTCACCGAGGACGTCCCCTCCCGCGCCCTGATGGCCGCCTACCGCCTGCCGCACGACGGCACCCGGGAGGCCGACGCCGCCGACCTCGCGCTCACCATCCTCGGCAGCGGCGAGTCCAGCCGCCTCTACAACCGGCTCGTCCGCCGCGACCGCACCGCCGTCGCCGCCGGCTTCGGCCTGCTGCGCCTGGCCGGCGCCCCCAGCCTCGGCTGGCTCGACGTCAAGACCTCCGGCGACGCCACCATCGCCCAGATCGACGCCGCCGTCGACGAGGAGCTCGCCCGCTTCGCCGCCGAAGGCCCCACCCCCGAGGAACTCGAGCGCGCCCAGGCCCAGATCGAGCGCGAGTGGCTCGACCGGCTCACCACCGTCGCCGGCCGCGCCGACGAACTCTGCCGCTACGCCGTCCTGTTCGGCGACCCCAAGCTGCTGAACGACGCCCTCCCCAAGGTCCTCGACGTCACCGCCGAAGAGGTCCAGGCCGTCGCCAAGGCCCGGCTCCACCCCGACAACCGGGCCGTCCTCGTCTACGAGCCGACCGCTGCCGCTTCCGACGCCGCTTCCGAAGAGGAGGGTGCCGCCGTATGAGCACCGACTACGTCCCCGCGATGACCTTCCACCCCCAGCCCCAGCCCGGCACCCCCAGCCCCTGGGCCTTCCCCGCCCCCGAGCGGGCCGCCCTCGGCAACGGCATCACGGTGCTGCACTGCCACCGGCCGGGCCAGCAGCTGGTCGCGGTCGAGGTCCTCCTCGACGTCCCG
Organism: Kitasatospora sp. NPDC023176; assembly: GCF_055560495.1. Lineage (NCBI taxonomy): Bacteria > Bacillati > Actinomycetota > Actinomycetes > Kitasatosporales > Streptomycetaceae > Kitasatospora > Kitasatospora sp. NPDC023176. Next base: position 94,875 of record NZ_JBVHIP010000029.1, read on the forward strand.
CTCGCCGCCGAGCCCGAGGGCCTCGACGGCATCGCCGCCATCCTCGCCCGCGCCCTCAACGAGGGCACCGACACCCTCACCGCCGAGGAGTTCGCCGGCGAGCTCGAGCGCGCCGGGGCCACCCTCGACGCCCACGCCGACCACCCGTGCATCCGGGTCGCCCTGGAGGTCCCCGCCTCCCGGCTGCAGCGCGGCCTCACCCTGCTCGCCGACGCCCTGCGCGCCCCCGCCCTGCCCGCCGATGAGATCGAGCGCCTCGTCGCCAACCGGCTCGACGAGATCGTCCACGAGCAGGCCAACCCCGCCCGGCGCGCCGCCAAGGCCCTCTACGCCGAGCTCTTCGACGCGGCGGACCGTCTCTCCCGGCCCCGCAGCGGCACCGCCGACACCGTCAAGTCGATCGACCGCGCCGCCGTCAAGGCCTTCTACGACGCCCATGTGCGCCCCGCCACCACCACCGTGGTGGTGGTCGGCGACCTCACCGGCGTCGACCTGCCCGCCCTGCTGGAGAGCACCCTCGGCACCTGGACCGGCACCGCCGCCGAGCCCTCCGCCCACGCCCCCGTCACCGGCGACGACCACGGCCGCGTCCTCATCGTCGACCGTCCCGGCTCCGTCCAGACCCAGCTGCTGATCGGCCGGATCGGCCCCGACCGCCACGACCCGGTCTGGGCCGCCCAGATCCTCGGCACCTACTGCCTCGGCGGCACCCTCACCTCCCGCCTCGACCGCGTCCTGCGCGAGGAGAAGGGCTACACCTACGGCGTCCGCGCCTTCGCCCAGCCGCTGCGCTCCGCCGCCGACGGCAGCGGGCGCTCGCTGCTCGCCATCAGCGGCTCGGTGGACACCGCCTCCACGGCCCCCGCGCTCGCCGACACCTGGACCATCCTGCGCACCCTCGCCGCGGAGGGCCTCACCGACGCCGAGCGCGACGAGGCCGTGCAGTTCCTGGTCGGCGTCGCGCCGCTGAAGTACGAGACCGCGGGCTCGGTCGCCGGCACCCTGGCCGACCAGGTCGAGCAGCACCTCGCCGACGACTACCAGGCCGAGGTCTACCGGCAGCTGACCGAACTGCCCACCGCCGCGGCCACCGAGGCCGTGGTCGCGGCCTTCCCGCCGGACCGCCTGGTCACCGTGCTGGTCGGCGACGCCGCCGCGATCGAGGCGGACGTGCGGGCGCTCGGCATCGGCGAGGTCTCCGTCGTCAGCTGATCCGCCCGTCGGATTCCCGTCCGGCCCGGTGGAGCGCCCGCTCCGCCGGGCCGGACGCGTTTTTAAATCCATTGCGGGCCCGAGGCGTTCCGTGGATAGATGTTCCCCGACGCACAACACGTGCGAACTGCGAAGAACGAAGGGAGGCGGTCACCATGCGGGTCGAGCGAACCATACGACGACGCTCCCCAAGGCCGTATCTCCCCAGTTCCGCTCCGGCTGCCTGAGCGCATCCGCTTCCGAACTTCCCCGAGCCGCACCGGGATTCTCTTTCGCGCGGCACTTCTCCTTCCTGAACTCCCCGACCGCTGGAGGTCGTTCACCATGACGTACACCGAAGTGCCCGGTATCCAGGTACCGATCCGGATGTGGACCGATCCGGCGACGGTCGAAGGCCAGGCCCTGCAGCAGCTGCGCAACATCAGCTCCCTGCCCTGGCTGCACGGCCTCGCCGTGATGCCCGACGTCCACCTGGGCAAGGGTGCGACGGTCGGCTCCGTCATCGCCATGAAGGGCGCGGTCTGCCCGGCCGCGGTCGGCGTCGACATCGGCTGCGGCATGAGCGCGGTGAAGACCTCCCTCACCGCCGAGGACCTCCCGGACGACCTCTCCGGCCTGCGCTCCAAGATCGAGCAGGCCATCCCGGTCGGCCGCGGCCTGCACACCGACCCGGTCGACCCGACGAAGCTGCACGGCTTCCGGGCGGAGGGGTGGGACGACTTCTGGCAGCGCTTCGACGGGGTGGCGGAGGAGGTCAAGTGGCGCCGTGAGCGGGCGATGCAGCAGATGGGAACGCTCGGGGCGGGCAACCACTTTTGCGAGCTCTGCATCGATACAGAAGGAAATGTCTGGTTGATGCTGCACTCCGGCTCCCGCAACATCGGCAAGGAGCTGGCGGAGCACCACATGGGCGTCGCCCGCTCGCTGGCACACAACCAGGGCCTGGTCGACCGGGATCTGGCGGTCTTCCTGGCGAAGACCCCGGAGATGGCCGACTACCGGCAGGACCTCTTCTGGGCGCAGGAGTACGCGAAGCGCAACCGTGCGGTCATGATGGCGCTCTTCCAGGACGTCGTGCGGCGGGAGTTCGCCAAGGCGAAGGTCACCTTCGACGAGGTCATCAGCTGCCACCACAACTACGTGGCGGAGGAGCGGTACGACGGCGTCGACCTGCTGGTGACCCGCAAGGGTGCGATCCGGGCCGGCTCCGGCGACCTGGGGATCATCCCGGGTTCGATGGGAACGGGTTCCTACATCGTCCGTGGCCTGGGCAACGAGGCCGCGTTCAACTCCGCCTCCCACGGCGCCGGCCGCAAGATGAGCCGCACCGCCGCGAAGAAGCGGTTCACCACGCGCGACCTGGCCGAGCAGACCTCGGGCGTGGAGTGCCGCAAGGACAGCGGTGTGGTGGACGAGATCCCAGGCGCCTACAAGAACATCGAGAAGGTCATCGAGCAGCAGAAGGACCTGGTCGAGGTGGTCGCGCACCTCAAGCAGGTGATCTGCGTGAAGGGCTGAGCGAACCACGGCGCCGGCTGACAAGCCGATCGGGGTGCCGCCACGATGTGGCGACACCCCGATCGGGCGGCTGCGAGGCTCAGGCTGCGGCCGGGAGCTCGTCGAGGCCTTCCTGGACGAGCTTGGCGAGGCGGTCGAGGGCCTCGTCGGCGTCGGGGGCGTCGGAGGCCAGGATGACCTCGTCGCCGCCCTGGGCGCCCAGGGCGAGGAGGCCGAGCATGGAGGCGGCGTTGACGGGGTTGCCGCCCGGCTTGGCGATGGTGATCGGCACGCCGGTGGCCGTGACGGCCCGGACGAAGACGGAGGCGGGACGGGCGTGCAGGCCCTCGGCCCAACCGATGGTGACGCGGCGCTCAGCCATGAGACGTGCCTTTCCGGTGAAGCTGGTCACGGCCGTGCTCGGGGAGCGGGGGAAACGACCGTGTTGTCTAGACCAGTGTTGCACGCAGACAACCCCTGCGAGATGCCGCGTTCGGGACTTGTGATTGTTTCTTTTCGGGGCATAAGGCCCGGCCAGTGGCCGTGCCCACCCTGCCGTGGGCACGCGCCCGGCGCCATCCGGCTCGCCGCCGGATAACCTGACGATTGTGGAAGACCCGGCGGTGGCGAATCCCGCGCAACCCGACTATCCGCAGCACTGGGAAGCCGACGTCCTGCTGCGCGACGGCGGTACGGCCCGGATCCGGCCGATCACCCCGGGCGACGCCGGGCGGCTGGTGGAGTTCTACGAGCAGGTCTCGGACCAGTCCAAGTACTTCCGCTTCTTCGCCCCGTACCCGCGGCTCTCCGACAAGGACGTCCGCCGCTTCACCCATCACGACTTCGTGAACCGGGTCGGCCTCGCCGTGGTGGTCCGGGACCACTTCATCGCCACCGTCCGCTACGACCGGATCGACGCCGAGGGCCGCCCCTCCGACCACGGCACGGACGCCGAGGTCGCCTTCCTGGTCCAGGACGCCCACCAGGGCCGCGGCGTGGCCTCCGCCCTGCTGGAGCACATCGCGGCGGTGGCCCAGGAGCGGGGCATCCGCCGCTTCCAGGCCGAGGTGCTGCCGGAGAACCGCAAGATGGTGAAGGTCTTCACCGACGCCGGCTACACCCAGCGCCGCAGCTTCGCCGACGGCGTGGTGCACCTGGAGTTCGACCTCGAACAGACCGACCGCTCGCTCGCCGTGATGCGCGCCCGCGAGCACCGCGCCGAGGCCCGTTCGGTGCAGCGGCTGCTGACCCCGCGCTCGGTGGCCGTGCTCGGGGTCTCCCGCAACCCGCAGACCGTCGGCCGGGCCCTCCTGCGTGACCTGCTCGGCAGCTTCGACACCGAGTTCGAGAGCCGGTACCAGCCCAAGGGCGCCCCGCACACCGTGTACGCGGTGAACCGCAGCGCCCCGCCCGGCACCGAGCTGGACGGCGTCCCGGTGCACCGTTCGATTCTGGACATTCCCGGGCCGGTCGACCTCGCGGTGATCGCCGTCCCCGAGAGCGCCGTCCCGGCGGCCGTCGCCGAGTGCGGCGCGCACGGCGTGCAGGGCCTGGTGGTGGTCACCGCCGGCTACGCGGAGACCGGCCCGGAGGGCCGCGACCGCCAGCGCGCCCTGGTCCGCCAGGCCCGCGCGGCGGGCATGCGGGTGATCGGCCCGAACGCCTTCGGCCTGATCAACACCGACCCCGACCACCCGCTGAACGCCTCCCTCGCCCCGCACCTGCCCGACCGCGGCGGCTACGGGATCTTCTGCCAGTCCGGTGCGGTCGGCGTGGCCCTGCTGGAGTCCGCCCACCGCCGCGGTCTGGGCATCTCCTCCTTCGCCTCGGTCGGCAACCGCGCGGACGTCTCCGGCAACGACTTCCTCCAGTACTGGGCCGAGGACGAGGACACCGAGGTGGTGCTGCTCTACCTGGAGTCCTTCGGCAACCCCCGCAAGTTCACCCGGATCGCGCGCCGACTGGCCACCGCCAAGCCGGTGGTGGTGGTCAAGGGCGCCCGTCACACCGGCAGCCTGCCGCCCGGCCACGCCGTCCCGGCCACCGCCACCGGCCTGCGCGACGCCACCGTGGACGCGCTGTTCGAGCAGGCCGGGGTGACCAGGGTGGCGACCATCACCGAACTGTTCGACACCGGTGAGCTGCTCGGCCAGCAGCCGCTGCCGCCCGGCGACCGGGTCGCGGTGGTCGGCAACTCCGACTCCCTCGGCCTGCTCACCTACGACGCCTGCCTGAGCGCGGGGCTGCGTCCGCGCACGCCCGTCGACCTCACCACCGCCGCGACCGGCGAGAACTTCCGGATCGCCCTGGACGTCGCGCTCAGCGATCCCGCCGTGGACGCGGTGATCGCCGTCGCCATCCCGCCGATCGGCACCTCCGCGCACGCCTTCATGGGCGGCCGGCTGACCGGCCCGGACGACCCCGAGATGGGCTCGGACGATCCGGAGATCGCCACCGCCCTGCTCGAAGCGGGTGAGCGCGCACGGGAGTTGGGCAAGCCCCTGGTGCTGGCCCACCTGGCCCTGACCGACCTGCCGACCCGGCTGCGCCCCGGCGGCATCCCGGCCTACCCGGCGCCCGAGCGCGCCGTACGCGCCCTCGCGCACGCCGTGCACTACGCCCAGTGGCGCCGCCGTACCGCCGCGGCGGAGGAGACGGCGCGCGTCCCCGACCTGGACCGGATCGACGAGCCCGGCGCCCGCACCCTGGTGGCGGCGGCGCTCAGCACCCGCGCCGCGGTCGCCGCGCGCACCCAGCCCGGCGGCGCCCGGATCACCCTGTCCGACGCCGAGTCCCGGCTGCTGCTGGCCCGCTACGGCATCGACGTCTCGCCGACGCTGCCCGCTCCGGACGAGGAGGCCGCCGTCCGGGCCGCCGAGCAGCTCGGCTACCCGGCGGCCCTGAAGGCGACCGCCCCGCACCTGCGCCACCGCCCCGACCTGGGCAGCGTCCGGCTGGACCTGACCGGGGAGCCGGGCCTGCGCCGCGCTTACCGCGAGCTGGACGCCCTGTTCGGCGGCGCCGCCGGGGCCCAGCTGGTGGTGCAGCGGATGGCCCCGCGCGGCGTGGACACCGTGATCGGCGCCACCGTCGACCCGGCCGTCGGCGCGATCCTGTCCTTCGGCCTGGCCGGTGCCCCCGCCGATCTGCTGGGTGACGTGGCGCACCGCCTCGTCCCGGCCACCGACCAGGACGTCGCCGGGCTGATCCGGGAGGTCCGGGCGGCGCCGCTGCTGTTCGGCTGGCGCGGCGCCGAGGCGGTGGACACCGACGCGCTGGAGGAGCTGCTGCTGCGGGTGTCGCAGTTGGTGGACGACGTTCCGGAGGTCGCCTCGGTGGACCTCGAACCGGTGGTCGTCGCCCCGCACGGGCTGGCGATCCTGGGGGCGCGGGTGCGGGTCGCACCGCTGCCGGTCCGCAGCGATCTGGGCCCGCGCGCGATGAGCACGCTGTAACCTTCCTTGGTTGCGCCTGCCCGTTGGCGCTGATGTCCGAAGCTCGGCGCCGCGCCGCCCGCTTCGTCGGCGGACCATGCCAGGATGGAGCTATGGCGAAGACCGGTACCACCACCACTCAGGACCTGCGCTCGGCGATCGAGCGCAGTGGCTACTACCCGGCCCTGGTGTCGGAGGCGGTGGAGTCCGCGGTGGGCCCGGAGCCGATCAGCTCCTACCTGGTGCACCAGGAGACGACGTTCGACTCCAACGAGGTGCGTCGGCACGTGACGGTGCTGGTGCTGACCCCGACCCGGTTCGTGGTGAGTCACACCGACGAGCAGTCGGGCGACGCGGGCAGCCCCGCCGTGCCGTTCGCGACGACCTCGACGGAGAGCGTCCGGCTGGACCGGATCGGCTCGGTCGTGCTGAGCCGGATGGTGGCCAACCCGGAGACGTACACGCCGGGAACGCTGCCGCGCGAGGTGGTGCTGACGATCGGCTGGGGTGCGGTGCAGCGTCTGGACCTGGAGCCGGCCGGCTGCTCGGACCCGAACTGTGAGGCCGACCACGGCTACACCGGCTCGGCGACGGCCGACGACCTCTCGCTGCGGGTGAGCGAGGCCGGGGACGGCCCGGAGACGGTGGCCCAGGCGCTGCTGTTCGCCCGGGCACTGTCCGACGCGACGATCGACAACAGCCCGCGGGTCTGATCCCCCGGCCGAGCCCCGCCGTTCCCGTTCGCGCCCCCGTTCCTGTTCGCGCCCCCGTTCGCGATTCCGACCGCGTTCCCGACCGCTACGAATCCGGTTCCATGTCCTTCGCACCCTCCGACGGCTACGACGCCTTCGAGATCCTCGACCCGGCCGCCGCTCCCGCGCCCCCGTACGGCAGCGGCTCGCTCTGCGACCTGCTGCCCTCGGTGGCGGCGGGCCTGGGCGTCCCGGGGTTCACCGCGACCCTGCCGATCGCCCCGGCCGACCGGGCGGTGGTGTTCCTGGTGGACGGCCTCGGCTGGGAGCTGCTGCTGCGCCACCCCGAGTACGCGCCGTTCCTGTCCTCGCTGGCCGCGAGCTCGCTGGGCGGCACCGGCCGTCCGCTGACCGCGGGCTTCCCGTCGACCACGGCGACCTCGCTGGCCTCGGTCGGCACCGGGACGCCGCCGGGCCTGCACGGTCTGGCCGGGTACACGGTGGCGGTGCCGGGCGCCGACTACCTGATGAACCAGCTGCGCTGGCAGCCGCCCACCGACCCGAAGGCCTGGCAGCCGTACCCGACGGTGTTCGAGCAGACCCACCGGGCCGGGGTGGCGACCGCCCAGGTGTCCTCCCCGCTGTTCGCCCAGACCCCGTTGACCAGGGTGGCGCTGTCCGGTGGCACCTTCCTGGGCCGTACCACCGGCGAGGAGCGGATGGACCTGGCCGCCTCCTGGCTGGCCGAGCACGACCGGGCGCTGGTGTACACCTACGTCAGCGAGCTGGACGGCGCGGGCCACCGCTTCGGGGTGGACTCCGACGAGTGGCGGATGACGCTGGACGCGGTGGACCGGCTGGCCCGCCGGCTGGCCGAGCAGCTGCCGCCGCGCTCGGTGATGTACGTGACCGCGGACCACGGCATGATCGACATCGCGCCCGAGGACCGGATCGACTTCGACGAGGACTGGGAGCTCGGCGCCGGCGTCGCCCTGCTCGGCGGCGAGGGCCGGGCCCGGCACGTGTACGCGGTGCCGGGCGCCGCGGCCGATGTGCACACGGTCTGGAGCGAGGTGCTGGGCGACCGGATGTGGGTGGCCACCCGGGACGAGGCGATCGCGGCCGGCTGGTTCGGCCCGACCGTCGACGAGCGGGTGTACCGCCGGATCGGCGACGTGGTCGCCGCGGCGCGCGACGACATCGCGATCATCGCCTCCCGCAACGAGCCCGGCGAGTCCGCGATGATCGGCCTGCACGGCTCGATGACCCCGGTCGAGCAGTTCGTCCCGCTGCTCGAAGTCCGCGGCTGAGCCCGTCCCTTGACTTCTCTGTGCCCGAACCCCCTTGATGTGAAAGGCCTTTGCTCCACCCATGGCTGAACTGGTGTTCTTCTCGGGCACGATGGACTGCGGCAAGTCGACGCTGGCGCTGCAGATGGACCACAACCACACCGCGCGCGGTCGGCAGGGCGTCATCCTGACCCGCAACGACCGGGCCGGCGCCGCCACCATCTCCAGCCGGCTGGGCCTGCGCGCGGACGCCGTCGAGGTGACGGACGACTTCGACTTCCACGCCCATGTGGTGCACCGGCTCTCGGCGGGCGGCCGGGTGGACTACCTGATCTGCGACGAGGCGCAGTTCTTCGCCGCCGAGCAGGTCGACCAGCTGGCCCGGGTGGTGGACGAACTGGACATCGACGTCTACACCTTCGGTATCACCACGGACTTCCGCACCCGGCTGTTCCCGGGCTCGCAGCGGCTGATCGAGCTGGCCGACCGGGTGGAGGTGCTGCAGGTCGAGGCGCTGTGCTGGTGCGGCGCGCGGGCGACCCACAACGCCCGTACGGTCGGCGGGGTGATGGTGGTCGAGGGCGCCCAGGTGGTGATCGGGGACATCTCGGTGAGCGACGACGAGATCGGCTACGAGGTGCTGTGCCGCCGCCACCACCGCCGCCGGCTGACCGCCGCGACCGCGCGTGCCTCGGTGCTCTCCCCGGACGTGCTGCCGTTCGAGGAGCAGCAGGCTTAGGGGCGTGTTCTGACAATTCGCGCGCCCGGCGGGAATCGTCAGACAGGCCGCTAAGGCTGCTCCCGGCCCGTGGCCTCCAGTACCGAGAAGTGCCCGCCCTGCGGGTCGGCCAGCCGGGCGGCGCGGCCGCGGGCGGTGTCGTGCGGCTCCACCAGGACGCGGCCGCCGAGTTCGACGGTGTGACGGGCGGTCAGTGCGCTGTCCCGGACGGCGAAGTGGGTGCGCCAGCGCGGCGGGTGGCCGCGCAGGTCGGCGTGGTGGCGGATGCCCGCGACCGGGCGCCCGTGCACCAGCAGCGCGGTCTCGTCGGCGGCGGACCGGACCGGCCGGTCGAGCACGGTGCCGTAGAAGGCGGCGGCGCCGTCGGCGTCGGGGGTGAGCAGTTCGGCCCAGGCGGGGCCGCCCGGGTCCTCCCCGGCCTCCCGACCGAGGTGCTCCTCGGCCTGCCAGAGGCCGAAGACGGCGCCGGAGACGTCGGCGGCGATGGCCATCCGCCCCGCGCGTTCGGCCTGTACCGGCCCGACCGCGACGGTGCCGCCGCACTCGCGCACGAGTTGGCTGGTGCGGTCGGCGTCGTCCACGGCGAAGTAGGTGGTCCACTGCACCGGGAAGCCGGTGGTGGTGGAGACGCCGAGGCCGGCGACGGGGGTGCCGTCGAGCTCGGCCCGGACGTAGGCGCCGAGTTGGCCGGGCCCGGGGGAGTACGTCCAGCCGAGCAGTTCGCCGTAGAAGGCGCGGGCGCCGGGCAGGTCGTCGGTCAGCAGGCTGACCCAGCAGGGCGTGCCCTGGGCCAGTCGGAGTTCCACCGCGGGCAATGCGGGCCTCCTCACGGGTGGTTGGCGCGCGGGAATCCTCGCGCGCGAGGGTGATGCTTCCACCCTGGCGCGAAGCCCAACCCTCGACCCGCGCGGAAAGTCCGGCAAAGAGCGCATAAAGAGCCGTGGCCGAGGGCGCGCTGCGCGACAATGTCGGGCATGACCACCTTCAACGACGGTTCCCCGCTGATCTCCGCGGCCGAGCTGCGGGAGGCGCTCGCCTCCGCGCACCCGCCGGTGCTGCTGGACGTGCGCTACCAGTTGGTCGGCGCCGCGCCGGGCGGCCCGACCGCGGCCGAGGAGTACCGGGCCGGGCACCTGCCCGGCGCCCACTTCGTCGAGCTGGACCGGGACCTCGCCGCCCCGCCCGGCGCCCCCGGCCGCGGCGGGCGCCACCCGCTGCCGGATCCGGAGGAGTTCGGTGCGGCGATGCGCGGCTTCGGGGTGAGTTCGGGGCGCCCGGTCGTGGTGTACGACGGCGCGGCGTCGATGGCGGCGGCCCGGGCCTGGTGGCTGCTGCGCTGGGCCGGGCACCGGGACGTCCGGGTGCTGGACGGCGGATTCGCGGCCTGGCGGTCGGCCGGGCTGCCGGTGACGGCCGAACTGCCGGAGCCGGCGGAGGGTGACTTCAAGCCCGTCCCGGGCCAGTTGCCGACGGTGGACGCGGACGGCGCCGCGGCCTGGGCGCGTGACGGTCTGCTGCTGGACGCCCGGTCGGGGGAGCGCTACCGGGGCGAGAGCGAGCCGGTGGACCCGCGGGCCGGGCACGTTCCGGGCGCGGTGTCGGCGCCGACGTCCGAGAACGTGGGCCCGGACGGGAGGTTCCGACCGGTCGCCGAACTGCTGGCCCGGTTCCGGGCGTTCGGCGCGGGGGAGCGCCGGGTCGCGGTGTACTGCGGCTCGGGCGTGACGGCGGCGCACCAGATCCTGGCGATGGAGGCGGCGGGCCTGGACGCCACGCTGTACCCGGGCTCGTGGAGCGAGTGGTCGAGCGACGGGAGCCGCCCGGTGGCGGTGACCGACCAGCCGGGCTGAGCCGGGCTGAGTCCGGCCGAGTCCCCGGAGGTATGACGGAGGGGCGGGAGGCCAGGCCTCCCGCCCCTCCGTCATACCTCCGGGGACTACTCCTGCTTCTTGCGCCGGCTGCCGAAGACGATCTCGTCCCAGCTGGGCACGGTGGCCCGGCGCCCGGGCCGGACGCCGTCCGCCTCGGCCTGCCGGTCGGTGGTGCCGACCAGGCGCTCGCGGTGCGGGGCGACGGCGCGCGGCATCAGGATGTCGGCGTAGGCCGAGCCCGCGCCGACCGCCGGGGCGGCGGCCGCGGCCGGCTCCTCACTCTCCTCGGCGACCTCGGCGGGCACCGGTTCGATCGGGGCGGGGCCGCCGACGGCGAGGTCGCCGCGGAACGCGGGGACGACGTCGAGCAGGCTGGTCAGCGAGTCCCGGGACTCGGCGGTGGCCTCGCGCGACTCGCGGACCTCGCGGGCCGACATGATGCGGTCGGCGGAGGGCCGGTCGATCATCGGGCGGGGCGGCCGGTCCTGGGGGAGCCGGGCGATCCGCGGGATGAACGGGAAGACCGAGTCCTCCTCGCGCTCGACGCTCTCGCCGATCAGCGCGCGGGCCTCGTCGTCGTTGGGCTGGACCAGGCGCCGGGGCGGGTCGTACGTCCAGGACGCGCTGCGGCCCTCGCCGTCGGCACGGTAGGAGAGGATGACCTCCCAGGTGCCGTCGTCGCGCCGCCAGGAGTCCCAGCGCTCGGTCTCCTTCTCGGCGCCGCGCAGGGCGAGCCGTTCGGCGACGGCCTCGCCGAGCTGCGGCCCGGGGGACTCGCCATTGCGGCGGATGGCGGTCTTACGGGCGCGCTCGGCCATGAAGGCGCGCTCGGCGAGGACCGGTCCCTCGAAGCGGCGGACGCGGTCGACGGAGATGCCGGCGGCCTGGGCGACCTCCTCGGCGGAGGCACCGGCTCGTATCCGGGCCTGGATGTCCCGGGGGCGGAGGTGGCTCTCGACCTCGATCTCGATCTGGCCGAGGCGCGGCCGGTCGCCGCGGATGGCGGCGCGCAGCCGCTCGTCGATGGGGAGGGTGTACTCCGTGCTGTCGGCAGCCTTGAGCACCAGCCGTGTGCCGTCGTTGCTGACGGCCACAACCCGCAGTTCGGGCACGGTTACCTCCCGGGTGGTGCCTGCCGACGTCACCTGCGTCGCTGCTCCCGTACTGAGTGTGGCCTGCCCACTCGCGACTGGCCACAACCTTGCTGAGTTCCCCGGCGTGTCGGGCTTACGCCCGGCCACACCGCTGTGGCACGGTTGCCTTTTTGCCACGTCATCCGTCGACGTCGCGCCTGGGTGTCCCGGCCGTTCTTGCACGCGGAGTGTTCGCGACGATCCGGGACCGGCGTCGCCGTGCGTGCCCGTTCCGTGGCTCTTCGTCAAGCTGCCGGTGTAGGCACAGTCGACATGTCGACCCAGGGCTCGGGCTTTACGAACAGTACTCCATTCGTGGCATCCGAAGGGGCGGCTCGCCGCTCAAGTCTCCCGCGATTCACGGGAATCTCAAGAGCGCGCGCCCCCAATGGCGGACCACTGCCGGATGAACGGTGATCATCTTCACACAATCCGGGCGAGGAGAACCGCATTTTCGTCCCTTGTGTCCTTCTTTGGGCAAGATGGAGAGGCTTGTTCGAGTAGTAGTCGTACGGACCGAGGGATGTTGATGCCGGAGCTGAGCCCCGCCGAGGAGGGCGGCAAGGAGGAGCGCAAGCGGATCGATCTGAGTGTGGCTCAGGTCGTGGCGAGCGCGTTGGCCGCGGTGGTGGGCGCGCTGCTCGCCTCCGAACTCGGCGTGTACGGCACGATCATGGGCGCGGCCGTGGTCAGCATCGGGGCGACCACCGGTGGCGCGGTGTTCCAGCACGTGTTCCGGCGGACCGGCGAGCAGCTGCGCGACGCGGTGGACCGCGGGCCGAACCAGGCCGTGAACACCCTGCGCCAGGCGCCGGTCGGCCCGGAGCGGCCCGAGCGGCCGGCGGAGCTGCCCGCCGGCCCGCCCCCGGTGATCACTTCGGAGTGGAACGAGCCGCAGGTGGTGCGGGCGCGCCGGCGGTTGGGGTGGAAGGGCTACGCGGCGGCGTCCGGGCTGGTGTTCGTGCTGGCGATGACGCCGATCGTGGCGTTCGAGCTGGCCACCGGGCAGCCGGTGTCGGCGACGGTGAAGGGCGAGTCCGGCAACGGGACGTCCTTCGGCGGCACGGTGGCGCCCGGAGGCCAGGCACCGAAGGACGCCCCGGCGGACCGGCCGTCCACCGGCGGCGGGCGCGGCCCGGAGTCCACGCCGTCCGGCGGTGCCTCGGCTCCGGCGACCACCCGGCCCACCCGGGAGCCGAGCCCGACCCCGAGCGCCGGCACCGGCGGGCACGGCGGCGACGCCTCGCCCTCGGCGGGTCCGAGCGCGAGCCCGTCGGCCGGGGCCTCCCCGTCCGCGAGCGGCGGGAAGCCCACCGGCGGGGCGGTCACGCCCCAGCCGCCGGTGCCGACCGACGCTCCGGCGAACGCGACGGTGGCCCCGCCGGCCGGGACCTCGGCACCCTGAGCGGGAGCTAGGGCGTGTCTGACAATTCCCGCCGGGCGCGCGACGCTCCCCCAGCCTTCGGCTGGGAGGTACCCCCAGGGCACAAGCGCACCTCGCCGCGTTGTCGTCGGTCGCCGATGGCCCCCAGCCTGGCGGCCGGGAGGTGCCCCCACCGCATGGACTCCGCCCCCAGCCTCCGGCCGGGAGGTGCCCCCACCTCCGCCTTGCGATGCACACACCCCAACGCCGCGCGCTGATCCGACGCGAATTGTCAGACACGCCCTAGGCCCCCAGCACCCGCCGCAGGTAGTCGTTGCCGAACAGGCGCTGGGGGTCGACCTCGTCCCGCAGCGCCGCGAAGTCGGCGAAGCGGGGGTAGACGCCGGCCAGGTACTCGGCGTCGCGGGTGTGCAGCTTGCCCCAGTGCGGGCGGCCCTGATGGGCGGTCATCAGCTGTTCCACGCCGGTGAAGTAGCCCTGTTCGCGGGTGCCCCGGTAGAGGTGGACGGCGATGTAGGCGCTGTCCCGGCCGGAGGCGGTGGAGAGCCAGAGGTCGTCGGCGGGGGCGAAGCGGACCTCGACCGGGAAGCCGACCTTCCAGTCGGAGCGTTCGATCAGGGCCTTCAGCTCGCGTAGCACCTCGGCGGCGGCCGCGCGCGGCACGGCGTACTCCATCTCCACGAAGCGGACCTTGCGCGGGCTGGTGAACACCTTGTACGCGGTGTCGGTGTAGCTGCGGTCGGACCAGGCGCGGCTGGCGAGCGAGGCGATCGAGGGGATGGAGCCGGGGAAGCGGCGGCCGACCCGGCAGGCGCCCTCCCAGACGGTGTTGGAGAGGAAGTCGTCCTCCAGCCACTCCTTGAACCGGGGCAGCGGGGCGGCCGGCCCCTGGCTGCGGTTGTTGCGCTTGGTGGAGCAGCGGTCGGTGTGCGGGAACCAGTAGAACTCGAAGTGCTCGTTGACGGCGGTGAGGTCGTCGAGGCGTTCCAGCACCTCGTCGAAGCCCATCGGCTGCTCGTGGGCGGTGAGCAGGAAGGCCGGTTCGACGCCGAAGGTGAGGGCGGTGATCACGCCGAGGGCGCCGAGGCCGAGCCGGGCGCCCTGGAAGAGCCGGGGGTCCTCGGTGGGGGAGCAGCGCCGGACGGTGCCGTCGGCGAGCACGATCTCCAGGGCGCGGATCTGCGCGGCGAGCGAGCCGGAGTCGCGGCCGGTGCCGTGGGTGCCGGTGCTGGTGGCGCCGGCGACGGTCTGGACCTCGATGTCGCCCATGTTGGTGAGGGAGAGGCCCTCGGCGGCGAGGATCCGGTTGAGGCGGCTGAGCGGGAGGCCGGACTCGACGGTGATGGTGCCGGCCTCGCGGTCGATCTCGCGGACGGCGGTGAGCGCGTGGGGCCGGACCAGCAGGCCGTCGCCGGGCGAGGCGACCGCGGTGAAGGAGTGGCCGGAGCCGACGGCCTTGACGCTGCGGCCCTGTTCGGCGGCGCGCCGGATCTCCCTGGCCAGTTCCTCGGCGGTGCCGGGGGTCGCGCTCCGGGCCGGGTGGGCGCTCTGGTTGCCGGCCCAGTTGGTCCACCGGGTGCGGGTCGCCGTGCTGGCCTGGGGCATCTGCGCTGCCTCCTGCTCCGGGGCCGAACGGGGTCGGCGCGGTCTGCGGCGGCGCTGCCGCCCCAGGGCCCGTCCGCGCTGTGCGGGAGGCGGGCCCTACCTGCGGGTAGGGCCGCGGGTAGGGCGAGATTAGTCAGTTCACCGTTCGGCGTCTACGGGTCGTCCGACCGTTCCGTCGCCCGCCCCGGCGGGCGACTCGGCGCCGAGTCCGGCGCGCAGTCGTCCGAGTCCGGCCAGGGCGGCGAGCACCCCGAGCGCGCCGGCGGCCAGTGGCACCCAGTAGCCCGCGGCGGCGCCGGAGGCGTCGACGACCCAGCCGCCGGCCGAGGAGCCGGTCGCGACGCCGAGGGCGAGTCCGGTGGTGGTCCAGGTCATGCCCTCGGTGAGCTGGGCGGCCGGGACGAGCCGTTCGACCAGGGCCATCGCGGTGATCAGGGTGGGGGAGATGGCGACGCCGGCGACCAGCAGCGCGGCGCCGACCGCGACCAGGCCGCCGATGCCGTGCACCGCGTGGGCGACCAGCAGCAGCGGCACCATGCTGAGCGCCATGAACAGCACGCCGAGGAAGAACCGCCTGGCCATCGAGCCGGCGGGCTTGACGGCGCCGAACACGACTCCGGCCAGGCAGGAGCCGAGCGCCCACAGGGCGAGGATCACGCTGGAGATCGACTTGTGCCCCTGGGTCTCGGAGAAGGCGACGGTGACCACCTCGACCGAGCCGAAGATCGCACCGGTGGCGACGAAGGTGAGGATCAGCACTTGCAGGCCGCGGTTGCGGATGACCGAGCGGCCCTGCTGTCTGGCGGCCTCGTGGACCGGGGGCTCGGTGGAGCGCTGGCCGGCGAACAGCAGCACGCCGACGGTGAGGAAGATCCCGGCGAGCAGCACGCCGGCCTCCGGGAAGACGGAGGTGGCCAGGCCGATGGAGAGGATCGGGCCGACGATGAAGCAGACCTCGTCGACCACGGCCTCGAAGGAGTAGGCGGTGTGCAGCCGGTCGGCGTCCTCGCGGTAGAGGTGCGCCCAGCGGGCGCGGACCATCGCGCCGGTGCTCGGCATCACGCCCATGCCGGCGGCGAAGACGAACAGCGTCCAGTCCGGGGCCTCCAGCCGGGCGCAGAGCAGCAGGCCGACGACGGCGCCGATGGTGAGGGCCATGGCTGGGACGATGATCCTGGCCTGGCCGTGCCGGTCCACCAGCCGGGAGACCTGGGGGCCCAGGATGGCGGCGGAGACCGCGAGGGTCGCCGAGACCAAACCGGCCACGCCGTACGAGCCCCGCAGTTGGGACAGCATGGTCACGATGCCGATGCCGGTCATGGAGATCGGCAGTCGGGAGACGAAACCGGTGGAGGAGAAGGCCACGGTGCCGGGCGCGGCGAATATTCGGCGGTAGCTGGACAGCACGGGCGCTCCGAGCAGGGGGGTAAGGAACAAGGCTGGTCTGGACAGCTTACGTACGTTGGCAAACGGGATTTTCCGGATGCCCGCGCGGCCCCGGCGCCGACGCCCGGCCCCTCAGTGGCAGGATCGGTGCCATGTCCGACGCGCGCAAACCCTCCCCTTCCGGCGCCGCCCCGTACGACGCCCTGCTGCTGCTGTCCTTCGGCGGGCCCGAGGCCCCCGAGGACGTCGTCCCGTTCCTGGAGAACGTCACCCGGGGCCGCGGCATCCCCAGGGAACGGCTGAAGGAGGTGGGCAAGCACTACTTCATGTTCGGCGGCGTCAGTCCGATCAACGAACAGAACCGGGAGCTGCTCGCCGCCCTGCGCAAGGACTTCGCCGAGCACGGGCTGGACCTCCCGGTCTACTGGGGCAACCGGAACTGGGCCCCGTACCTGGTGGACACCCTGCGGGAGCTGGCCGCGGACGGCCACCGCCGGATCGCCGTGCTCGCCACCAGCGCCTACGCCGGCTACTCGGGCTGCCGCCAGTACCGGGAGAACCTGGCCGACGCGCTGGCCACCCTCGCCGAGGAGGGCGTCCCGGCGCTGACCGTCGACAAGCTGCGGCACTTCTACAACCACCCCGGCTTCGTCGAGCCGATGATCGACGCCACCCTGGCCGCCCTGGCCGACCTGCCCTCCGACGTACGGGACGGCGCCCGGCTGGCCTTCACCACCCACTCCATCCCGGACGCGATGGCCGAGACCTCCGGCGCCCCGGACGACCCGGCCCGCGGCACGCCCGGCGGCGCGTACGTCGCCCAGCACCTGGAGGTGGCCCGGCTGATCGCCGCGGCCGTCGCCGAGCGCACCGGCGTCGCCGACCGGCCGTGGCGGCTGGTCTTCCAGAGCCGCAGCGGCGCTCCGCACACCCCCTGGCTGGAGCCGGACATCTGCGACCACCTGGAGGTCCAGCACGCCGACGGCGCGCCGGCCGTGGTGATGGTCCCGATCGGCTTCGTCTCCGACCACATGGAGGTCAAGTACGACCTCGACACCGAGGCCGTCGCCAAGGCCGCCGACCTGGGCCTGCCGGTCTCCCGCGCGGCCACCGTCGGCGCCGACCCGCGGTTCACCGCCGCGGTGCGCGAGCTCGTCCTGGAACGGGCCGCCACCGAGCGCGGCGAGGCCGTGACCCGCTGCGCCCTCGGCGCCCTGGGTCCCAGCCACGACGTGTGCGCGGTGGCCTGCTGCCCCAACCCGCGCACCCCCCGCCCGGCCGCCGCCGAGCGCTGACCCCCGCCGAGCACCGACCCCTTCCGGAGGAGATTCCCGTGCCCACCCCCGCCCTGCCCGACGACCGGCTCCTCGACGACCTGCTGGACGTCGCCCTGGACGCGGCCCGGCAGGCCGGCGTCCTGCTGCGCGACAGCCGCCCCGCCGACCTCGGCGTGGCCGGCACCAAGAGCAGCCCGGTCGACGTGGTCACCGAGATGGACCTCGCCTCCGAGAAGCTCATCGTGGAGCTGATCGCCGACCGCCGCCCCCAGGACGGCTACCTCGGCGAGGAGGGCGCCGAGCGCCCCGGCACCAGCGGGGTGCGCTGGGTCGTCGACCCGCTCGACGGCACGGTCAACTACCTGTACGGGCTGCCCTCCTGGGCGGTCAGCGTGGCCGCCGAGGTGGACGGCCGGGCCGTCGTCGGGGTGGTCTACGTCCCGGCGCGCGGGGAGCTGTTCCACGCCGTGCTGGGCCGCGGCGCCCGCCTCGACGGCCGGCCGCTCTCCGCCCGCCCGGCCCCGCCCTGGGGCCAGGCGCTGATCGCCACCGGCTTCAACTACGTCCAGCCGGTGCGGGTGCGCCAGGCCGAGGTGCTGCTGGCGCTGATGCCCGAGGTGCGGGACGTCCGCCGGGCCGGGGCGGCCGCGGTGGACCTGTGCGACGTGGCCGCCGGGCGGCTGGACGGCTACTACGAGCGCGGCCTCGCCCCCTGGGACCGCGCGGCCGGCTGCCTGATCGCCACCGAGGCCGGCGCCCTGGTCGGCGGCCGCCCCGGGCACGGCCCGGACGGCGAGCTGACCGTGGCCGCCGCCCCGGGCGTGTACCAGCCGCTGCAGGAGCGGCTGGCCGCGCTGCGCGCCTGGGCGGACTGAGAACGCTTCGGGAAGGCGAAGCCCCCGGCGCGGAACCTTCGGGAAGGCGAAGCCCCGCGACGGTTCCTCGGGACGGCGAACCCCGCGCGGAACCCTTCGGGACAGCGAAGAGCCCTGGCATACGGGGGATGCCAGGGCTTGGGGTTTCGCACGGCCCCCGCAGGGCCGCTGGTGCCGGAGTACCGGCGTCGGGTCAGGCGGCGGTGCGGTGGCGTTCCAGCACGGTGTCCACACCGTGCTCGGCGGCGAGACGACGCAGGTCGTCCAGCTCGGACTGCTCCACCTCGGCGAGGAACTCGTCCCCGGCCTCGATCGCGCGGTGCAGGTCCTGCTCGGCGTTGGCTATGCGCTGCAGGATTCCGGCCTTGAAGGCGTCCATACGGGCCCCCTTACTGTGTCGGACGTGCACGGTCGTGCGCTCTCCGCCCTGAGGAAGGTTCAGCCGGTGAATGCGCCCTGGCCGACAGGTGAGAACTCCGGTCGGGCGCGGAGACGGCCTGCGGCCGCTCCCGGTGACGTCCCAGCCCCAGGGCCGGCGCGGATGAACGCACGGCGGGTGGGTGCGATCGGCCAACAGCCAGATCGCGGGTGTGCAGCTGTCCTCCCCGCCCGGGGGGCCGGGAAACCTCCCGGCGGAAGAAAGTTGCCCGTGTCACAGTCCAAGCGGAGCGATACCGACACGAACGGTCACCGTCGCGGGGTCCGGGCTTCCTGCCCGTGGGGCAGCTTATCGCTGCTTTACCGCAGGACCAGGCAGGATGGAGGCACCGTCGGAGCCGTGCGTCCGTTTCCGGGGCCGGCCTGGAGAAGGGACAACGACCGTGCGGGTTCTCGTCGTCGAGGACGAGCAGCTGCTTGCCGAGGCCGTCGCGACCGGCCTGCGCCGCGAGGCGATGGCTGTCGACGTGGTGTACGACGGGGAGGCCGCGCTCCAGCGCATCGCGGTCAACGACTACGACGTCGTGGTCCTGGACCGTGACCTTCCGCTGGTCCACGGCGACGACGTCTGCCGCAAGGTGGTCGAGCAGGGCCTGGCGACCCGGGTGATCATGCTGACCGCCTCCGGCGACATCAGCGACCGGGTCGAGGGCCTGGAGATCGGCGCCGACGACTACCTTCCGAAGCCGTTCGCCTTCAGCGAACTCGTGGCCCGGGTAAGGGCGCTGGGCCGCCGTGCGACCATCCCGCTGCCCCCGGTGCTGGAGCGGTCGGGCATCTCGCTCGACCCCGGTCGGCGCGAGGTGATCCGCGACGGGCGCACCGTCCAGCTCGCCCCCAAGGAGTTCGCCGTCCTGGAGGTGCTGATGCGGGCCGGCGGCGCCGTCGTCTCCGCCGAGCAGCTCCTGGAGAAGGCCTGGGACGAGCACACCGACCCGTTCACCAACGTCGTGCGGGTCACCGTGATGACGCTGCGCCGCAAGCTCGGCGACCCGCCGGTGATCGTCACCGTGCCCGGTTCCGGCTACCGGATCTGACCCCGGAGTCCGCCTCCACGGAACCCGCCCCCGAGGATTCCCCGCCGTACTTAGCGCCCGCCCCGGCGGACGCCCGAGAGGACCATCATGACCACCCCGCCGCCCCCGGCCGGCGGGCCCTCCGGCGCGCCCGCCGGCGGCCCGCGTGCCGTACCGCCCAGGCCCGTGCACCCGCCGCGCCCGCCCCACCCGAACCAGCACGAGACCTACGTCCCCGGTGACGGCATGCTCGCCTGGCTGCCGTTCCGCCCCACCATCCGGATGCGGCTCACCCTGCTGTACGGCGGGATGTTCCTGATGGCGGGCGTCGTCCTGCTGCTGGTGATGTACTACTTCGTCCAGCAGGCCCTGAACTCCGTCGCGCCGCCGCAGCTCAACTTCTCCGTCGTCGACCGCAACGGCATCCCGTACTCGTCCTTCGTCGTCAACGGCGTCCAGATGACCAGCGACCAGTTCAACGCGCTGCTCGCCAGCCGGCACGAGGCCGCGTCGAACATCGCCGTCAACGCCCTGCTGCGCAAGTCGCTCACCGTCCTGGTCTGCCTCGCCGTGATCGCCTTCGCGGCCGGCTACGCGATGGCCGGCCGGGTGCTGCGCCCGCTCGGCCGGATCACCCGCACCGCCCGGGACGTCGCCTCCTCCGACCTGCACCGCCGGATCGAGCTGGACGGTCCGGACGACGAGCTCAAGGAGCTCGCCGACACCTTCGACGACATGCTGGACCGGCTGGACCGCTCCTTCGACTCCCAGCGCCGCTTCGTCGCCAACGCCTCGCACGAGCTGCGCACCCCGCTGGCGATCAACCGCACCCTGCTGGAGGTCCAGCTCTCCGACCCGGCCGCCTCGCCCGACCTCCAGCAGCTCGGCAAGACCCTGCTGGCCACCAACGAGCGCAGCGAGCAGCTGGTCGAGGGCCTGCTGCTGCTGGCCCGCAGCGAGAACGAGCTGACCGACCGCCGCGCGGTGGAGCTGTCCGAGGTGGCCACCCGGGCGCTGGAGCAGACCCGGGGCGAGGCCGACAAGCGGGAGGTCGAGCTGCGGTCCAAGCTCGATCCGGCGGTGGTCGCGGGCAACGGGGTGCTGCTGGAGCGGCTCGCGCTCAACCTGCTGCAGAACGCCGTCCGCTACAACACCCCGGGCGGCTGGGTCGAGCTGGCCACCGCCACGGTGCCGGGCGGCGGTGAGCTGGTGGTGTCCAACACCGGCCCGGTGGTGCCCGGGTACGAGCTGGAGCACATCTTCGAGCCGTTCCGCCGGGTGAAGGGCGCCGACCGCACCCGCAGTGACAGGGGGGTCGGGCTGGGCCTGTCCATCGTCCGCTCGGTGGTGCGCGCCCACGGCGGCACCGTCGAGGCCACCCCGCGCGCCGGGGGCGGTCTCACCATGCGGGTGCGGATTCCCTCGCCCTAGCCCCCCTCACAGGGCCGATCCGGCCCGTCATGGCTCCCGGTGCTGCCACGTTCCGTGGGCGACCGTTCTCAGCCGCCCCCGTCAGGCCCGTCAAGACGACATAAGGCCTGGCGGGGGCGGCTTGTCATTTCCGGCCCGAGCAACTTACGGTGTCGTAACCTACGCAACCGTAAGTGCGACCGCCGGGATGTCCGCCGACGGCTCCGAGAAACGGACGCGTGCCCGCCCAACGCGCCCGTCCCGCGCGTATCCGTCCCCCCAGGAGCAAGATCGTGACCATCGCCCCCGTGCAGAGCAGTCCCTCGCTCGGATCGAGCGGCTGGACCGACGCGCGGCTGATCCTGGCCCTCGAAGAGGTCGTCGAGACCGAGCTCAACCGCCACCTGGGGGTGGCGAAGGAGTGGATGCCGCACGAGTTCGTCCCGTGGAGCCAGGGCCGCGACTTCGACGGCGTGCTCGGCGGCGAGGCCTGGTCGCTGGACCAGTCGCAGGTGACCCCGCTCGGTCGGGTCTCGCTGGTGGTGAACCTGCTGACCGAGGACAACCTCCCCAGCTACCACCACGAGATCGCGAGCATGTTCGGCCGCGAGGGCGCCTGGGGCACCTGGGTGCACCGCTGGACCGCCGAGGAGGGCCGGCACGGGATAGCCATCCGCGACTTCCTGCTCGCCACCCGGGCCGTCGACCCGGTGGAGCTGGAGCGGGCCCGGATGAGCCACATGTCCGAGGGCTTCGAGTCCGACAACGCGCACAGCATGCTGCACTCGGTCGCGTACGTGGCGTTCCAGGAGCTGGCCACCCGCATCTCGCACCGCAACACCGGCAGGTACGCCGGGGACGAGCTGTGCGAGCAGCTGTTGGCGAAGATCGCCAACGACGAGAACCTGCACATGGTCTTCTACCGGAACCTGCTGAAGGCCGCCCTGGAGATCGCCCCCGACCAGGCCATGCGCGCCATCGCCGACGTGGTCGTCAACTTCCGGATGCCCGGTCACGGCATCCCCGGTTTCGAGCGCGCCGCCGCGCAGATCGCCCTCGGCGGGGTGTACAACCTGCGCATCCACCACGACGACGTGCTGCAGCCCGTGCTGCGCAAGCTGCGCGTGATGGAGATCGGCGGCCTCGGCCCCGAGGGCCTGCTGGCCCAGAACGAGCTGGGGGCCTTCCTTGACGGGCTGGACGGGCAGGCGCGCAAGTTCGAGGAGCGCCAGGCCGCGCTGCTGGCCCGCCGGGAGGCCCGCCGGAACGCCGGTTAGGGCGCCCGCGGGGGCGCTCCCCCGGGTCGTCGCGCCCTCCGAGGGAGGGGGCGGAGTGGGTGGATTTTCCGTGGTTTGCCCCGGAAGATTCTGAACGTGACCAAGCTCACACCGTGTCGCTCCGCGGAGCGGGGTGACCCCGGAGAGTGATCACTCCATCGGGGGTGTCGATCGCCGTCCGTGACCGGGAACCGGCCCGCCGCCGGTCCGCAGGATTGGTCGGCATCCCTGGTGGGCAAGGGATTCAGCGGACACCCGTACGGGTTTCGCTCACTGTGAGTCGCCGACCTGGCGGGCATTCGGCGGGTCGGAGATGGCCCAGCGTGAGGCCTTTTGCGCCTCGGAGGATCACCCCAACGGAGCCCTGGCTGAGTGTCGATTGAGTAACGGGGCTTGAAGTAAGGCAAAATCTCCGCCTCGGGTCGGGCACAAGACCGACCCCCCATGCGTTACGTGCGCTGGAGATACCGCACACACCGCACAAACCCGGAGGGGGAGAGCGAAAAATGGCAACCGACTACGACACCCCACGCAAGACCGACGACGAGCTCAACGAAGACAGCATCGAGGAGCTCAAGGCTCGGCGGAACGACAAGGGCGGCGGCTCCGTCGACGTCGACGAGTTCGACGCTGCCGAAGGCATGGAGCTTCCCGGCGCCGACCTCTCGAACGAGGAGCTCGCAGTTCGGGTCCTGCCGAAGCAGGCCGACGAGTTCACCTGCATGAGCTGCTTCCTGGTCCACCACCGCAGCCAGCTGTACAGCGAGAAGAACGGCAACCCGATCTGCCGGGACTGCGGCGCCTGAGCACCGCAGCGGACAGCGCCAGGTGCCCGTGGCTCCCGCGGCACCGGCACACCGCCCCTTCCGGCCCCGGGCAGCGGGGCCGGACGGCAGGTCCGCGGCCCGTCCTGCGGGACGGACGCGGGAGGACGGAGTCGGTCGGCCGCGTGCCGGCCAGGACAAAGTCGTAGGGACGGTCCCGCATCAGCGGAACCGTCCCTCTCGGTCTTTCGGGGCCTGTGGTGCGTCGGCTACGTACGGGCGCCGCGCCGGGCCTCCTCCAGTGCCTCGGCCAGCTTCATCGGCGAGCGGGTCGACAGGTAGAGGTAGGGCGTCGGGTCGGCCGGGTCGCTCACCTCGACCCGCAGCGCGGTCGGGACGTAGCTGCGCAGCAGCATGAAGGCACGGGGATCGGCCTTCGGGCCGCGCCAGGCCGCGGCCTCGGCGGGACTCAGGGCCTGGGCGGCACCCAGCGCGTCCACCGGGATCCGGGCCGGCCCGGCCACCAGCGAGCCCTGCACCACGCGGATCCGGGCCGAGCCGTAGCTGCTGATCGCCACCGCGCCGGCGGCGATGCCGACCACCAGGCCGACCAGGGCGGCCAGGCCGCTGACCCGGATCAGGATCAGTGCGAGGGTCAGACCGATTGCGACGGGGAGCAGCCACCAGGAGCGCGGCACCGTGAGGCGTTCGTCGTACATGCCCTCCATTGTGGGCGCCCTGACGCCCGGGCCGGGACGCCACCCCCACCGGAGGCCTTGCTACCCCTGGGTAGGCTGGCGAACCGTGACCGGTACGACCACCCCCACCACCCCCACCGACCGGTCGGCGCCCGCGGTGCCGCCGACCCCGACCACCCCGCCGCCGGACGCCGTGATCCCGGAGCGCCACCCCCAGGCGCCCGCCCCCGGCACCCACCTCGGCTCGCACTACGAGCACTGCTTCGGCTGCGGACCGCAGCACCCCGGCGGCCTGCGGATCGACGCGGTCGCCGGCGAGGGCCTGGACGTCACGGCCGAGCTCACCGTCCGGGACGTCCACCAGGGCGGTCCCGGGCTGGCCCACGGCGGCCTGCTGACGACGGCGATGGACGAGACCCTCGGCACGCTCAACTGGCTGCTGCACGCGCCCGCCGTGACCGGCCGGCTGGAGACCGACTTCCTCAGCCCGGTGCCCGTCGACTCGGTGCTGCACCTGCGCGCCTGGATCACCGGAGTGCGCGGCCGCAAGATCTACAGCGCCGCCGAGGCGCGGATCGGCGGCCCGGACGGACCGGTCGCCGTGCGCGCACAGGCACTGTTCATCCAGGTGAAGCTGGAACACTTCACCACGCACGGTCGTGCCGAGGACATCGACAAGGTCCTCGACGACCCGGATCTGATGAAGCGCGCACGAGCCTTTGAGGTGAACCCTTGAGCGAGACCCCCCGTCCGCAGCTGGACGTCCTGATCAAGCGCATCGACGCCGAGCTGCCGCTGCCCGAGTACGCGCAGCCCGGGGACGCCGGCGCCGACCTGCGGACCACCGTCGATGCCGAGCTGGCCCCCGGCGAGCGGGCGGTGCTCCCCACGGGCGTCGCCATCGCGCTGCCGGACGGCTACGCGGCCTTCGTCCACCCGCGCTCCGGGCTGGCAGCTCGTTGCGGAGTTGCTCTCGTGAACGCCCCGGGGACGGTCGATGCCGGGTACCGTGGAGAGATCAAGGTGATCGTCGTCAATCTGGACCCGCGCGAGGGGGTCAGCTTCCGCCGAGGGGACCGGATCGCCCAGCTGGTCATCCAGCAGGTCGAGAGGGCCCGCTTCCACGAGGTGGCCGAGCTGCCGGGGTCGGCACGCGCCGAGGGTGGGTTCGGGTCGACCGGCGGCCACGCCGCGGTCTAGCATTCCCGCGGCCTCGCAGGAAGCCGAGCAGGTATTCGCATCGGTCTTGGACCGGGAAGGACAGTGACCGTGTTCCGTCGTCGCCAGAAGAGCGAGGACGCTGTCGAGCAGCTCGCCGACGACGCCATCAGCGCCGACGAGACGGCCGATGACGTCGAAGGTTCCGCCGAGAGCGAGAACGTGACCGAGCTGGACCAGGCCGACAAGGTCGGCCTGCCGCCGGCCCCGCGGCCGGACGGCCCGTGGGACCACACCGAGCTGGAGACCCCGGAGGAGGGACGAGTCGACCTCGGGGGTCTGCTGGTCCCCGGTGTCGAGGGCATGGAGCTGCGCGTCGAGGTCGCCGGTGACGCGATCGTCGCCGCCACCCTGGTGCTCGGCAACAGCGCCATCCAGCTTCAGGCCTTCGCGGCCCCGAAGTCGGAGGGCATCTGGGGGGAGGTCCGCGAGGAGATCGCCAACGGCATCACCTCGCAGGGCGGCCTGATCGAGGAGGAGGAGGGCCCGCTCGGCTGGCACCTCCGCGCCCAGGTCCCGGTGCAGCTCCCGGACGGCACCCAGGGCGTGCAGATGGTGCGCTTCGTCGGCTGCGACGGTCCGCGCTGGTTCCTGCGCGGCGTGATCTCGGGCCAGGCCGCCGTGCAGCCCGAGATGGCCGGCATCCTGGAGCAGGTCTTCCGGCAGACCGTCGTCGTGCGCGGTGAGAGCCCGATGGCCCCCCGCGACCCGATCGTGCTGAAGCTTCCCGAGGACGCCCAGATGGTCGCCGACGGTGGCGGGGCCGCTGCCGCCGCGGGTGAGGGCGAGGGCCGCTACGGCTCGCTCGACCCGTTCGCGCGGGGCCCGGAGATCACCGAGGTCCGCTGATCCCCGCCCATCGTCTCTGCTGATCGCCTCCGCCCGGAGCCCCGGGCGGAGGCGATTTGCATGTGGCGGGCCGGTCACCGTACAGTTCCGGAGTCGCCGCGGGAGACCGGGGC
>NZ_JBVHIP010000030.1:0-120135 GCF_055560495.1 Kitasatospora sp. NPDC023176
GCCGCCGAGCGGACGCTCTGCGCACTGTTCGCCGAAACCCTCGGTGTGCCCGCCCTCAGCATCGACGACAGCTTCTTCGACCTCGGCGGCCACTCGCTGCTCGCCACCAAACTGGTCAGCCGCATCCGCACCGCCCTCGGCGTCGAACTGTCGATCCGCACTCTCTTCGACAGCCCGACGGTGGCCGCCCTGGCCGAGGCCCTGCCCGTCTCCGGCGCGGCCCGCCCGGCGCTGCGGCCGGCCGACCGGCCGGAGCGCGTCCCGCTCTCCCCTGCGCAGCAACGCCTGTGGTTCATCGACCAGTTCGAGGGCCCGAGCGCCCTCTACAACACCCCGTTCGTCGCCCGCCTCGCCGGCGCGGTCGACACCGCCGCGCTGGCCGAGGCGCTGGCCGACGTGGTCGCCCGGCACGAGGTGCTGCGCACCACCTTCCCGGCCGCCGACGGCCGGCCCCACCAGCTGATCGTCACCGACACCGTGCCCGTTCCGCGTACCCGCCGGGTGGCCGACGAGGAGGAGTTGCGCGTCGCCCTGGCCGAGGCCGCCGGCGAGGTGTTCCACCTCGCCGAGGACCTGCCGATCCGGGTCTCGCTGTTCTCCCTGGACGGCGAACGGCACGTCCTGCTGCTCCTGCTGCACCACATCGCCAGTGACGGCTGGTCCGTCACCCCCCTGCTGGGCGACCTCGCCACCGCCTACCGGGCCCGCCTCGCCGGCACCGCTCCGCAGTGGGAGCCGCTGCCCGTCCAGTACGCCGACTACACCCTCTGGCAGCGCGAACTCCTCGGCGACCAGGAGCAGCCCAGCGCCCTGCTGACCGGACAACTCGCCTACTGGCAGCAGGTGTTGGCCGACGCCCCGGAGGAGCTGGCCCTCCCGTACGACCGCCAGCGCCCGGCCACCCCGAGCCGCCACGCCGGAACGGTCGAGTACCGCTTGGACGCCGAACTGCACCAGCGGCTCGGCGAGTTGGCCGCCGCCCAGCAGGCCAGCCTGTTCATGGTGCTCCAGGCCGCCGTCGCCACCCTCTACACCCGCCTCGGCGCCGGCACCGACCTCCCGCTCGGCACCCCCGTCGCCGGGCGCACCGACGAGGCGCTGAACGACCTGGTCGGCTTCTTCGTCAACACCCTGGTCCTGCGCACCGACACCACCGGCAACCCCAGCTTCCGCGAACTCCTGGACCGCGTCCGCCGCACCGACCTGGACGCCTTCGACCACCAGGACATCCCCTTCGAGCGCCTGGTCGAACAGCTCAACCCCACCCGCACCCCCGCCCGCCACCCGCTCTTCCAGACCGTCCTGACCGTGAACAGCGGCCCGTCCCCCGTGCTCACCCTGGGCGGGGCGAGCGGGGTGCTGGAGGGCGCGGGCGCATCCCAGGCGCACTTCGACCTGAACTTCAACTTCACCGAGCAGCACGGCGACGACGGCACCGCGCTCGGCGTGGTGGCGGCCGTCGAGTACGCGGCGGACCTCTTCGACCACGCCACCGCCGCCACCCTGACCGAGCGTCTGCTGCGCGTCCTGGACGCCGCCGCCACCGACCCCGACGCCCCCATCGGCACCATCGAGATCCTCAGCCCGGCCGAGCGGCACCGGCTGCTCACCGGCTGGAACGACACCGCCGTCCCGGTCGCCGACACCACGCTGTCCGAGCTGTTCGAGGCCCA
Organism: Kitasatospora sp. NPDC023176; assembly: GCF_055560495.1. NCBI lineage: Bacteria > Bacillati > Actinomycetota > Actinomycetes > Kitasatosporales > Streptomycetaceae > Kitasatospora > Kitasatospora sp. NPDC023176. Next base: position 1,674 of record NZ_JBVHIP010000030.1, read on the forward strand.
GGCCGCCGCCACCCCCGACGCGCTCGCCGTGGTGTCCGACTCCGAGGAGCTGAGCTACGCCGAACTCGACGCCCGGGCCGGCGCCCTGGCGGCCGTCCTGCTGGCCCGCGGGCTGGCGGTGGAGGAGCCGGTCGCGATCCTGATGGACCGCTCGGCCGAGCTGGTGACGGCGATCCTGGCGGTCACCAAGGCCGGCGGCACCTACGTCCCGATGGACGCCCGCTACCCGCTGGACCGGATGCGGCACATCCTCGCCGACACCCGGGCGCGGCTCGTGCTGGTCGATCCGGCCCACCGCGACCACCCCGCAGTCGACGACGCCGGCCTCACCGCCGTAGACGTCACCGCTACCACCGACACCCGGACCCCCGGCACCCACACCCCCGGCACCCAGCCCCCCACCGGCCGGCGCTCCCACCCCGGCCAGCTGCTCTACGTGATGTACACCTCGGGCTCGACCGGCGTCCCCAAGGGCGTCGCCGTGACCCACCGCAACGTGGTCGACCTGCTCGCCAACCGGCACTTCCACCAGGGCCACCACGAGAGCGTCCTGCTGCACTCGCCCACCGCCTTCGACGCCTCCACCACCGAGGTGTGGGCGCCGCTGGTGACCGGCGGGCGGATCGTCCTGGCCGCCCCCGGACAGCTCGACCTGCCCGCGCTGGCGGCGACCATCACCCGGCACGCCGTCACCCTGGTGCAGGCACCCTCGGGCCTGCTGCGACTGCTGGCCGAGGAGACCCCGGAGACCTTCCGCGCGGTGCGCCAGGTCTGGACCGGCGGTGACGTGGTGCCCCCGGACGCGGTGCGCCGGCTGCTCCAGGTGTGCCCGGAGACCGAGGTGGTCGCGGTGTACGCGCCGACGGAGACCACGGCCATCAAGACCACCTTCACCATGACGCCGGACGCGGACGTCCCGGCCGTGGTGCCGATCGGCCGCCCGCTGGCCAACACCCGGCTGTACGTCCTGGACGACACCCTGCGGCCCGTCCCGGCGGGGGTGCCCGGTGAGCTGTACATCGCGGGCGGCGGCCTGGCCCGGGGCTACGTCGGCCGCCCGGCGCTGACCGCCGAGCGCTTCGTCGCCTGCCCGTACGGCGGCAAGGGCGAACGCATGTACCGCACCGGCGACATCGTCCGCTGGAGCCCGGACGGCGTGCTGGAGTTCCTCGGCCGCGTCGACGACCAGGTCAAGATCCGCGGCTTCCGGATCGAGCCCGCCGAGGTGGAGGCGGCGCTGGCCGCCCACCCGGCGGTGGGCCACGCGGTGGCGATGGTCCGCGAGGACCAGCCCGGGGACAAGCGCCTGGTCGCCTACGTCACCGGCACCGCGACCCCCGGCGAGCTGCGCTCCTTCCTCACCGACCGCCTCCCCGCCTACATGCTCCCGGCGGCCGTCGTCACCCTCGACACCCTGCCCGTGACCGCCAACGGCAAGGTCGACCGCCGCGCCCTGCCCGTCCCCGACCACACCGGCGCGCCGGAGGGCCGGGCGCCCCGGACGGGGCGGGAGCGGGCCCTGTGCCGGCTGTTCGCCGAGACCCTCGGGCTGTCCTCCCTCGGCATCGACGACAACTTCTTCGACCTCGGCGGCCACTCGCTGCTCGCCACCAGACTGATCAGCCGCCTTCGCACTGCCCTGGGCACCGAACTGCCCATCCGTACCCTCTTCGACCACCCGACCGTCGCCGGGCTGGCCCAGCACCTCGGCGAGGGCGCCGGTCCGGTGCGGGCCCGGCTGCTGCCCCGGGAGCGGCCGGAGCTGGTCCCGCTCTCCCACGCCCAGCAACGCCTGTGGTTCATTGACCAGTTCGAGGGCCCGAGCGCCCTCTACAACACCCCCCTGGCGATCCGGCTGACCGGCGCGGTCGACACCGCCGCCCTGGCCGAGGCGCTGAACGACGTGGTGGCCCGGCACGAGGTGCTGCGCACCACCTTCCCCACCACCGACGGCCGGCCCCACCAGCTGATCGCCGAGAGCGCCCGACCCACCCTGCGGGAAAGGACGGTGGCCGACGAGCAGGCCCTGCGGGCGGCCCTGGCGGAGGCGAGCCGGGAGTCCTTCGACCTGGCCGTCGACCTGCCGTTCCGGTCCTGGCTGTTCTCGCTGCCGACCGACGAGCACGTGCTGCTGGTGCTGATGCACCACATCGTCAGCGACGGCTGGTCCGTCGGCCCGCTGCTGCGCGACCTGGACGCCGCCTACCTGGCCCGCAGCACCGGCGCCGGCACCGCCCCCGACTGGCGGCCGCTGCCCGTCCAGTACGCCGACTACGCGCTCTGGCAACGCGAGCTGCTCGGCGCCGAGGACGATCCGGCCGGCCCCCAGCACGCCCAACTCGCCTACTGGAAGCAGGCCCTGGCCGGTCTCCCGGAGGAGCTGACGCTCCCCTACGACCGCAAGCGGCCGATGGCGCCGACCCGCCGCGGGGACACCGTGGAGTTCCGGATCCCGGCCGAACTCCACGCCGCCGTCGTCGAGTTGGCGCTGGCAAGCCGGTCCAGCGTGTTCATGGTGGTGCAGGCCGCGCTGGCGGCCACCCTGAGCCGGCTGGGCGCGGGCGCCGACATCCCGCTCGGCACCCCGATCGCCGGCCGCACCGACGAGGCCCTGGACGAGCTGATCGGCTTCTTCGTCAACACCCTGGTGCTGCGCGCCGACCTTTCCGGCGACCCGAGCTTCCAGGAGCTGCTGGAGCGGGTGCGGCTGGCCAACCTGGACGCCTTCGAGCACCAGGACGTGCCCTTCGAGCGGCTGGTCGAGGTGCTCAACCCGGCCCGCTCGACGGCCCGGCACCCGCTGTTCCAGGTGATGCTGACCTTCGGCGCCGGCTCGGACGCCGAGGCCGCTCCCTCCTTCGCCGGGCTGCCCGCCCGGCTGGAGCCCTCGGCGGCCGAACTCGCCAAGTTCGACCTGGCCTTCGGCTTCAGCGAGCAACTGGCCGCGGACGGTTCCCCGGCCGGGATCGGCGTGGTGGTCGAGTTCGCCGAGGAGCTGTTCGACCCGGCGACGGTGACGGCCGTCGGCGAGCGCTTCGCGCGGCTGCTGGCCGCCGTGGTGGCCGACCCGGCCCGCCCGGTCGGCGAGGCGGAGATCCTCACCCCGGCCGAGCGGACGCTGATCCTGGACCACTGGAGCGCACCCGGGGAGCAGCCGGCGGCCCTCGAACCGCGCACCCTCCCGGAGCTGTTCGCGGCCCAGGCGGCCCGGACCCCGCAGGCCGTGGCGGTGGTCCACCGGGACGAGCGGATCGACTACGCCGAGCTGGACGCCCGGGCGAACCGGCTGGCCCAGGTCCTCACCGGCCGGGGTGTCGGCCCCGAGCGCCTGGTCGCGCTGGCGCTGCCGCGCTCGGTGGAGCTGGTGGTCGCCGTGCTCGCGGTGCTCAAGGCGGGCGGTGCCTACGTGCCGATCGACCCGGACTACCCGGCCGACCGGATCGCCTACACCCTGCGCGACTCGGCGCCCGCCCTGCTGCTCACCACCACCGCGGCCGCCGCCCGACTGCCGGACCCAGAGCTGCCGTTGCTGCTGCTCGACGCCCCGGAGACGGCCGCCGAACTGCGGCAGGCGCCCACCGAGGCCCCCGCCCCGGCCCTCGGCCCCGACCACCCGGCGTACGTCATCTACACCTCGGGCTCGACCGGCCGCCCGAAGGGCGTGGTGATCCCGCACGGCAACGTCGCCCGGCTGTTCTCCGCCACCGACCACTGGTTCGCCCCGGGCCCGCAGGACGTCTGGACGCTGTTCCACTCCTACGCCTTCGACTTCTCGGTCTGGGAGCTGTGGGGCGCGCTGCTGCACGGCGGCAGCCTGGTCGTGGTGCCCTTCGAGACCAGCCGCTCGCCCCGGGAGTTCCTGGAGCTGCTGGTGCGCGAGCGGGTCACCTTCCTCAACCAGACCCCGTCCGCCTTCTACCAGTTGATGCAGGCCGACCAGGAGGAGCCGGAGCTCGGTGACCGGCTCGCCCTGCGCCGGGTGGTGTTCGGCGGCGAGGCGCTCGACCTGGCCCGGCTGGCGCCCTGGTACCGGCGGCACGCCGAGGACGCTCCGGTACTGGTCAACATGTACGGCATCACCGAGACCACCGTGCACGTCTCCTACCGCCCGCTGGACGCCGCCACGGCCGCCGGGCAGTCCCGTTCGCTGATCGGCGCGGGCATCCCGGACCTGCGGCTCTACCTGCTGGACGCCCGGCTGCGCCCGGTGCCCGCCGGGGTGCCCGGCGAACTGTACGTCGCCGGCGCCGGCTCGGCCCGCGGCTACCTGGGCCGCCCGGCGCTGACCGCCGAACGCTTCGTCGCCGACCCGTACGGCGCCCCCGGCACCAGGATGTACCGCACCGGCGACCTGGCCCGCTGGACGGCCGACGGCGAACTGGAGTACCTGGGCCGGATCGACGCCCAGGTGAAGATCCGCGGCTTCCGGATCGAGCTGGGCGAGATCGGCTCGGTGCTCAGCCGCCGGCCCGAGGTGGCCTCGGCCGCCGTGGTGGTCCGCGAGGACGCCCCGGGCGAGAAGCGCCTGGTCGGCTACCTGGTGCCGGCCCCGGCCGCCGCACCGCCGGACCTGGACGCCCTGCGCACCCACTTGGCCGCCGAACTGCCGGACTACATGCTGCCGGCCGCCCTGGTGCCGCTGGAGCGCCTGCCGCTGACGCCCAACGGCAAGCTCGACGAGCGGGCGCTGCCCGCCCCCGAGCCGGGCCGGGCCGGCGGCGGCCGGGGCCCGCGCACCCCGCTGGAGGAGGTGCTCTGCGGGCTGTTCGCCGATGTGCTCGGTCTGGAGCGGGTCGGCATCGACGACAACTTCTTCGAGCTGGGCGGCCACTCGCTGCTGGCCGGCCGCCTGGTCGCCGGGATGCGCGAGCTGACCGGCAGCGCCGAACTCGGCGTCCGGGCGCTGTTCCAGGCGCCGACCGTCGCCGGGCTGGCCGAGCTGCTGGCCGGGTCCCGGGACGGCGCCGCCGCCGAGGAGACCTTCCCGGTGCTGCTGCCGATCCGCACCCGGGGCTCGCGCCCGCCGCTGTTCTGCGTGCACCCGGCGGCCGGGATCAGCTGGGTGTACACCGGCCTGCTGCGCCACCTGGACGCCGAGCAGCCGATCTACGGCCTCCAGGCGCCCGGACTCGCCGACCTCTCCCGCCACCCGGCCGACCTGGCGGAGATGGCCCACCGCTACCTGGCCGAGCTGCGCTCGGTGCGCCCCCAGGGCCCGTACGCCCTGCTGGGCTGGTCCTTCGGCGGCCCGGTGGCCCACGCGATGGCGGCGCTGCTGCGCGGCCAGGGCGAGCAGGTCGAACTGCTCGCCGTCCTGGACGGCTACCCGGAGCTGGACGAGTACGCCCGGTACGCCGGGGATTCGGCCGACCGCGACCCGGCGCTGCTCGCCGCGATCCTCGAGTCCCTGGGCCAGCAGGCCGGCGAGATCACCGCCTGGCCGGCCGACGAGGCGGGCTACGCCGAGCTGGTCCGGCACGGCGACGGCCCGCTGGCCGGGCTGAGCGGCGCCGGGGTGGCCCGGGTGGTCGAGGTCTTTCTCGCCAACCTCGCCCTGGCCGGCGACGCCCCGCTGCCCGGCTACGACGGCGACGCGCTGGTCTTCGTCGCCGCCAAGGACCGCCCGGCCGACGCCCCCGACCCGGAGAGCTGGCGGGCCCACGTGGGCGGCCGGCTGGAGGTCCACGAGGTGCCCAGCACCCATGGCGCGATGACCGGGGCGGAGGCCCTCGCGGTCATCGGGCCGGTGCTCGCCGACCGCCTGCGCCGCCCGGCGCAGGAGCCCACGCCCCACCCCTGAGCCGCCCCGCCGTCCCCCCGCACGACCGCACGACCGCACGACCGCGACACCCCCGCACCACCACGCCAAGCGGCCGCGACCCGGCCCACCACGAGGAATGGACACACCGATGCAGACTGCCGTCATCCCCGACACCTGGCGCGGCGTCACCCCGGCGCCGATCTCGTCGACCGACGCCTACAACGGCTTCATCGCCGCCAACGTGATCTTCGCGCTGGACCGGATCGGCGTGCTGGAGCAGATCGGCCGCGGCGAGGCGCTGTCGGCCGCCACGATCACCGCCGAGCGCGGCGACACCGCCCGCACCGAGGCCGTGCTGCGCGCCGCCACCGACTACGGCTACCTCAAGGCCGACGGGGCCGGCTACCTGCCCACCGAGGCGGGCCTCGAGATCGCCGCCGCCCGCGGCTACTTCACCTGGGCCGTCGGCGGCTACCACGACGTGTTCGGCCGCGCCGGGCACCTGAGCACCGGCTCGCACCACTACAACACGGACGTCTTCCGCGACGAGGCGATGGTCGCCCTCGGCTCCGCCCAGTGCGACCAGTCGATGTTCGCCGCCCAGCTGACCGACGTGCTCTCCGGCATCGACTTCCGCACCATCGCCGACCTGGGCAGCGGCACCTCCGCCCGGGTGCGCCGGGTGGTCTCCCAGCGCGAGGGCAGCCGCGGCCTGGGCATCGACATCAGCCGCCCGGCCACCGACATCGCCCGCGCCGACATCGCCGCCGCCGGGATGCGGGACCGGGTGACCGCCGTCCGGGCCGACGTGCTGGGCCTGCTGGGCACCCAGATCGACAACGACGCCGAGGCCGCCGAGGTGGCCGAGGTCGACACCGTGATGAGCTTCTTCCTGCTGCACGACCTGCTGGCCGACCCGAGCACCCGCTCCTCGATCTTCACCCGGATGCGCGAGGCCTTCCCGAAGGCCCGCACCTTCGTGCTCGGGGACACCATGCTGCGCGGCCCGGGCGAGTCCCAGAGCGCGATGCCGGTCTTCTCGGTCGGCTTCGAGCTGGCGCACGCGATGATGGGCGTCCCGCTGCACACCAAGGAGACCTACGAGCAGCTGTTCACCGACGCCGGGCTGCGGATCGACCGCGTCGAGGCGCTGGCCACCCCGCACTCCTGGCTCTACGTCCTGCAGGCCGACTGATGGCCGCCGCGTCCACGGCCAGACACCTGCTGGCCCAGAACGAGCACCCGTACCCGCCGCTGCCGTCGGTCCTGGCCGCCCTGGCCGGGGCGGTCGCCGACCTGAACCGCTACCCGGACTTCCGCCCGGAGCGGTTCGCCGGGATCATCGCCGACTGGCAGGGCGTGCCGGCCGCGCAGGTCGTGGTCGGCCACGGCTCGGCCGGCGTGGCGCTGGACCTCTTCCACGCCGTCGTCCGCCCCGGCGACAACGTGGTGCACTCGGACCCCTGCTTCGACGCGTACCCGCTGTTCTGCCGGATCGCCGGGGCCGAGGCCAGGGCCGTCCCGCTCGGCCCGGACGCCCGGCACGACCTGGCCGCGATGGCCGGCCGGCTGGACGAGCACACCCGGATCATCGTGCTGTGCAACCCGCACAACCCGACCGGCACGGTCTACTCCTGGGCCGAACTGACCGAGTTCTTCCGCCGGGTGCCGGCCACCGCGCTGATCCTGCTGGACGAGGCGTACGTCGACTTCGCCGGCGGCTGGGCGGCCCCCGAGGTCGAGGCCCGGATCGCCGAGTGGCCGAACCTGGTGGTGCTGCGCACCCTCTCCAAGTCGCACGGCCTGGCCGCGCTGCGGATCGGCTACGCCGTCGCGGCGGAGTCGGTGGCGCAGCGGGTGCGGGACGTCCAGGTGCCGTACGCGGTGAACCGGCTCCAGGAGGCGGGCCTGCTGGCCGCCGTCGCGGCCCAGGACGAGGTGGACCGGCGGATCGCCGAGATCGCCGGCGAGCGCGAGCGGCTGCGGGCCGAACTGCTCGCCCTGGGCCGGGCGGTGCCGCCGAGCCTGACCAACTTCCTCTGGGTGACGGCCCCTTCGCCCGAGGAGCAGCTCCCGGTCAGGGCCGAGCTGGAGCGGCTCGGGGTGGCCGTCCGCTTCTACCCGGGCCAGGGCATCCGGATCGCCGTCGGCGAGAAGGACGCCAACGACGCGGTGATCGAAGGTTTCACCCTGGTCGACCCGCCCGCCACCGAACCCCGTTAGCCCGCACCATCCACGACACCGCAGCAACGAAGGACAGGACATGCACCCACTTCTGGCGCGGCCGGAGTTCCGGCTCTATATCGCGGGACAGACGCTGTCCGTCCTCGGGGACAGCGCCCTCTTCATCGCCCTCGGCATCTGGGCCAAGGTGCTGACGGGGAGCAGTTCGGCGGCCGGTCTGGTGATGTTCTGCTACGCCGTCCCGATGCTGCTGCTGCCGCTCGGCGGCCTGGTCGCCGACCGGGTCCGCCGACGACCGCTGCTGGTCACGGTCAACCTCGTGCTGGCGGTGGCGGTTTCGCCGCTGCTGCTGGTCGCCGGCCGGGGCCAGCTGTGGATCATCTACGGCACTGCGGTGCTCTACGGGCTGGCCGGGGCGATCCTCACCCCGGCCCAGAGTGCCATGCTGCGGACGATATTGACGGAGCGTCAGGACTTCGGGGCGGCCGTGGGCTTCACCCAGACCATGCGCGCGGGCACCACCCTGGTCGCGCCGCTGGTCGGCTCCGGCCTGTACGGGTGGCTCGGCGGCCGGGCCGTCGCCCTGGTCGACATCGTCATCCTGCTCGCGGCGGCGCTGGCCTTCCTGGCGCTGCGGGCGCCCGAGGCCAGGCCGGAGCCCTCCGGCCGGCACTGGCGCACCGAGGTGCTGGCGGGCTTCCAGCACCTGCGCACCACCGCCTCGCTGCTGCCGCTGCTGATCGCGACCACCGCCACCGCGACCGTGCTCAGCTTCCTCCAGCCGGTGCTGTTCTCGCTCATCCAGCACGGGCTGCACCGCTCGCCGCAGTTCCTCGGCGTGCTGGAGACGGTGGAGGCGGTCGGGGCGCTGGGCGGCTCGGTGCTGGGCGGCATCCTGATCGGCAAGCTCGGCCCCCGCAGGACCGTCATGCTCGGCTCGGCGACCTTCGGCGTCGGCGCCCTGCTGCTGCTGGCGCCCTCGGTCTGGGTGGTGTCGGCCGGTCTGCTGATCGCGGGGGCCGGCATGCCGGCCGGCGTGGTCGGCCTGGCCACCGCCGCCCAGTCGCTCACCCCGCCGCACCTGATGGGCCGCACCCAGGCCGCCGTCAACCTCTCGCTCACCGCCCCGCAGGCGATCGCCATCGGCGTCGGCGCCGGCCTGGTGGCCGCGCTGGACTTCCGGACGGTGCTCGCCGCGATGGTCGTCGGCGCGCTGCTGTCGGGCCTCTACCTGCTCGGCAAGCCCGACGCCGCCGTCGAGGACGAGGACGACGAGGAGGAGCCGGCCGAGCAGCCCGCCGGGGCACTCACCGCGGACCGGGCCGGGGAGCCGGCTCAGGACGCCGAGCCCGCCCCGCGCCTGCAGTCCACCTGACCGACCGCCACCACCCACACACCCCGCTCCACGCTCCACCCACCACGCCACCGGCCTGCCCCGGCGGCGGCCCTGCCGCACCGCACCGCCGCCGGGGTGGGCCTCCGCGCACTCCTCACCAGAGAGCCCCTCAGATGCCCGACCGTTCCTCTCCCGACACCGCGCCCGCCACGACCGCCACGACCGTCACGGACGCCACTGCCGACGCCCCGCTCCCGCTCGCCCTGGACCACGTCGAGTTCTACGTCACCGACCTCGCCGCCGACGTCACCCGGCTGACCGCCGAGTACGGCTTCGACCTGCTCGTCCCGCCCACCGAGCGCGGCGAGAGCGCCGAGCGCTGCGTCTCCGCCCTGCTCGGCCAGGCCGCGATCCGGCTGCTGCTCACCCAGCCGCTGGCCGCCGGCCACCCCGCCACCGACTACCTGGCCCGGCACCAGGACGGCGTGGCCGCGCTGGCCCTGCGGGTGCCGGACGCCACCGCCGCCTACCGGGCGCTGACCGGCCGGGGCGCCGACGGGCTGCGCCCGCCGCAGGCCGCGGACGGCTGCGTCACCGCCGTGGTCGGCGCCTTCGGCGACGTGGTGCACACCCTGATCGAGCGGGGCCCGGGCGTCCCCGCCGACCGGATACCGGGCCTGCCCGAAGCCGTCCCGGCCGGCGGTGACGGCACGGTGGGCCTGCGCTCCGTCGACCACTTCGCGGTCTGCGTCCCCTCCGGCGAACTGCGCGACACCGTCCGGCACTACTGCGAGGTCTTCGGCTTCCGGATGGTCTTCGAGGAGCGGATCGAGGTCGGCGCGCTCGGCATGGACTCGATGGTCGTACAGAGCCCCGACCACAGCGTCACCCTCACCCTGATCGAGCCGCTCACCCCGGACGCCGGCGGCCAGATCGCCTCCTTCCTGGCCGACCACGGTGGCGCCGGGGTGCAGCACGTGGCCTTCTCCTCCGAGGACGCCGTCCGCTCCGTCTCCACCATGGCCGCCCGCGGCGTGCCCTTCCTGCGCACCCCGGGCGCCTACTTCGACGCCCTGCCCGCCCGGCTCACCCCGCTGCGGCACTCATTCGACGAGCTGCGCGACCTGAACCTGCTGGTCGACCAGGACCACGACGGCCAGCTGTTCCAGATCTTCACCCGCTCCCAACACCCGCGCGGCACCTTCTTCTTCGAGGTGATCGAGCGCATCCGGGCCCGCAACTTCGGCAGCAACAACATCCGCGCCCTCTACGAGGCCGTCGAACTCCAGCGCAGCGCCAGCGAAGTGGCCGGATGAGCGTCACGACTCCGACGGACCGTCAACTCCCGCTCTGCGTCGCCGACTACGCCGGCCCCGCCCGGGCCGCCCTGGCCCCCGAGGTCTGGGACTGGCTGGCCGGCGGCGCGGAGCGGGAGCGCACCCTCGCCGCCAACCGGGCGGCCTTCGAGCGGCTGGCCGTGGTGCCCCGGGTGCTGGCCGACGTCTCCGCCTGCGACACCGCCACCACCCTGGTGCGCAGCCGGTCGGCGCTGCCGGTCGCGGTGGCGCCGATCGCCTACCACCGCCTGTTCCACCCCGAGGGCGAACTCGCCTCGGCCCGGGCGGCGGCCGCGGCGGGGGTGCCGTTCACCGTCGGCACGCTCAGCAGCGTCGGGTTCGACGAGCTGGCGGCCACCGGCGCCACCCTCTGGTTCCAGCTGTACTGGCTGCGCGACCGGGCGCGGCTGCTCGACCTGGTCGCGGCGGCCGAGGCGGCGGGCAGCGAGTGCCTGGTGGTCACCGCCGACGTGCCGTACATGGGCCGCCGGCTGCGCGACGCCCGCAACGCCTTCGCCCTGCCCGGCGACGTCCGCGCCGCCCTGCTGGAGGACGGCGCCGCCGGGCGGGCGCACCGGGCCACCGCCGACGTCTCGGCGGTGGCCGCGCACACCGCCGAACTGCTCTCCCCCGCCGTCACCTGGGCCGACCTCGGCTGGCTGGGCCGGCACACCCGACTGCCGCTGGTGGTCAAGGGGGTGCTCGACCCGGCGGACGCCCTGCGGGCCGCCGATCTGGGCGCCGCCGCCGTGGTGGTCTCCAACCACGGCGGCCGCCAGCTCGACCGGGCGGTTCCCTCGCTGACGGCGCTGCCCGCCGTCGCCGACGCGCTGGCCGGCCGGGACTGCCAGGTGCTGCTGGACAGCGGGGTGCGCGGCGGCTCGGACGTGCTCGCCGCGCTGGCCCTCGGGGCGTCCGGGGTTCTGCTCGGGCGCCCGGCGATCTGGGGCCTGGCCGCCGACGGCGAAGCGGGCTGCACCCGGGTGCTGGAGCTGCTGTCCGCCGAGCTGCGGCACGCCCTCGGCCTGGCCGGCTGCGCCGACCTCGCCGCCGCCACCACCCTGCGCACCACCCCCCTGCCCTGCCCCGCCTGGAGTGCCCCGTGAGCGTTGTCGCCCCACCGCACGAGCTGCGGCTGACCGATCTCCACCCCTCCCTCGCCGACCCGGCGATGACCTCGATGAACCTGCTCAACGAGATCTCCATCCGCTACCCGGAGGCGGTCTCCTTCGCGGCCGGCCGCCCGGCCGAGCAGTTCTTCGAGCTGGACGCCGTCCACCGCCACCTGGACCGCTACGTCGCGCACCTGCGCGCCGAACGCGGCCTGTCCGAGGAGGCGGCCCGCCGCCAGGTGCTCCAGTACGGGCGGACCAAGGGGATCATCCACGAGCTGATCGCCGCCCACCTCGCGGTGGACGAGGGCGTCGAGGTGCCCGCCGAGTCGATCGTGGTGACGGTCGGCTGCCAGGAGGCGATGTTCCTGGTGCTGCGGGCGCTGCGCCGCGGTCCCGAGGACGTGGTGCTGGCCGTCTCGCCCACCTACGTCGGGCTGACCGGCGCCGCCCTGCTGGCGGACCTGCCGGTGCGGCCGGTGGCCGACGGCCCGGACGGCGTGGACCTCGCCGACCTGCGGCGGGAGCTGGCCGCCGCCCGGGCCGAGGGGCTGCGCCCCCGGGCGCTCTACCTGGTGCCGGACGTCGCCAACCCGAGCGGCGCCAGCCTGCCGCCGGCGCTGCGCCGGGAGCTGCTGGCGCTGGCCGCCGCGGAGGACTTCCTGATCCTGGAGGACAACCCGTACTGCGTCTTCGCGGGCGAGGACCGACTGCCCTCGCTCAAGGCGCTGGACACCGGGCGGCGGGTGGTCCACCTCGGGTCCTTCGCCAAGACGGCCCTGCCGGGCGCCCGGGTCGGGTACGTGGTGGCGGACCAGCTGGTGGCGGACGGCGCGGGCGGCACCGTCCTGCTGGCCGACCTGCTCGGCATGATCAAGAGCATGACCACGGTGAACACCTCGCCGATCGCCCAGGCCGTGGTCGGCGGGGCACTGCTCGAACACGGCTTCAGCCTGCGGGCCGCCAACACCGAGGTCGCCGCGCTCTACCGGCGCAACCTGGCCCTGGTGCTGGACGGCCTGGCCCGGCGCTTCCCGCCCGGCGGCGGGGTGAGCTGGAACGAGCCGCGCGGCGGGTTCTTCCTGGTGCTCACGGTGCCCTGTGTGGTGGACGACGCGCTGCTGGAGCTCTCCGCCTCGCGGTACGGGGTGATCTGGACCCCGATGTGCCACTTCTACCCGGGCGCGGGCGGGGAGCGGCAACTGCGGCTGTCGGTCAGCCAGGTCGACCCGGCCACCCTCGACCGGGGGCTGGACGGCCTGGCCGCCCTGATCGCCGCCCGGTCCTGAGCCGGCGCGGGACGGGGGCGCCGGCCACCGGCGCCCCCGTCCCGGCCCTCCCGGCCCTACGGGATCGCCACCGCCGCGCCGGAGACCCGCACCCGGGTGTCCTCCGCGCGCAGCTCCACCCGCAGCACCCCCGGGCGGCCGAGGTCCTCGCCCTGGTGCAGCGTCAGCACCGCCGGCGCGGTCACCGCGCCCAGCTCGCGCAGGTAGGCGCCGAAGGCGGCCGCGGCCGCGCCGGTGGCCGGGTCCTCGACCACGCCGCCGACCGGGAACGGGTCGCGGACGTGGAAGACGTCCGGGGCCTCGCGCCAGACCAGTTGCAGGGTGACCAGGTCGCGGGCACGCATGTAGGCGGCCAGCCCGTCGAAGTCGTAGTCCAGCCGGGCCAGTCGCGAGCGGGTGCCGGCCGCGAGGACCAGGTGCCGGGCCCCGGCGTAGCCGATCCGCGGCGGCAGGGCCGGGTCCAGGTCGGCGGCCGACCAGCCGAGCAGGGCGAGCGCCTCCTGGACGTCCGCCTCCGGCACCTCCTCGACCTTCGGCTCGACGCTGGTCAGCGTCGCCCGCAGGCCGTCCGCGCCGTGCTCCACCTCGACCGGGACGTCCCCGGCGGCCGTGCCGAACAGGTACCGCCCGGGGCCGGTCCGCCCGGCCACCGCGACGGCGGCGGCCACCGTGGCGTGCCCGCAGAACGGCACCTCGACGAGCGGGCTGAAGTACCGCACCCGGTAGGCGTCTTGGGAGTCACCGGGGGTCAGGAAGGCGGTCTCGGAGTAGCCGATCTCGGCGGCGATGGCGAGCATCCGCTCGCCGGTCAGTCCGGTGGCGTCCAGCACCACGCCCGCCGGGTTGCCGCCCTCGGGGCGGGTCGAGAAGGCCGCGTAGCGGAGGATCTCAGGAGCATCGTCGGTCATGACCGGACGAACGTGCGCCGGGTGATCACTGTTCCCGCTCACCGCAGCACCGCCTCCAGGAAGTCCGAGCCCAGCCGGGCGCTGCCGGACAGGTCCAGCTGGTAGAGCATGTACCGCCCGCGCCCCGATCGGCACCGGCCGGGGCGGCCCGTCCGCGCTGCTGGGCCTGCTGACCGCGGCCGGCGGCCGGCGGTACGCGGCGGTCGGGGCGCTGGCGGTGCTGCGGCTGGGCCCGGCGCGGTAGCGTTCCGCCGGGCGATGGGATGATCATCCGCATGGCCCTGACCCCGTACCAGCAAGAGCTCCGCGACCGGCTCCTCGCCGCCGAGGTGGTTCCCGCGCCGGATCCGTGGCGGCAGGTCGGCCGGGGGACCGTCCCGGTCGGCGGACTGCTCGGCATCGGCTTCGCCGTCCACCCCGGTACCGGGCACGACCTCGTGCTGACCGTCTCCAGCAGCGGGCACGGCCTGTTCGACGCAGTCACCGGCGAGAAGCTGGAGCGCGAGTACGACCCGGAGGACGACCCGGACGGCCCCGACCTCTCCTGCCCCGGCATCGGCCCGGTGGCCGACGTCCGGATCCCGGTGGCCGGGCTGTGGGGCGGTGGCCCGCACACCGGGACGGACGACGGCTGGCGGGCCGACGTCGTGGCGCCCGAGTGGCCGAACCACCGCGTGCTGCTCGCCCACGGCGCGGAGCCCGCCCGCGGCGGGCGGCACGGTGAGACCTGGTGGCACGTCTTCCACTCCTCCTGGTCGACCTTCCGCGCCGCCGGTTTCTCCCCCACCGGCCGCACCCTCGCCGTGGCCACCAGCAGCGACCTCACCCTCTGGACCCGCCACTGACGCCGCTGGCAACGCCGGTGGCCGGAGGCGCCGTCCTCGGCTCCTCCGGCCACGTCATCGGTTCAGGCGCTCACGCGCGGCGGCGGTCCGTCAGACGCGGCTCCCGGGCAGGCCGGGCAGCGGGATGCGGTCGGCCTGGGTGTCCCACTCGTGGGACGGCGGGTCGCAGGGCTCCGGCGGGCAGGGTTCCGGCGGGCACGGCTCCGGGTGGCCCTTCCTGCTGTCCTTGACCGTGATCTCCACGCACGGGCAGTCCTTGGTCAGTTCGACGGTGCTCACCGCGTCCTCCGGCAGCTGGTAGCCGGGGGGTGCGATGACCTCCTGCCAGTAGTAGGTGCCCAGCGGCAGGTTGTCCGCCGAGCAGACACCCGTGGCGGAGGTGACGCAGGGCGAGCCGACGGCCGTGTCCGGGTTGGCCCCGGTCGTCTGCAGTCCGGGCACCCCGTTGGTCTCGCGCCACAGCTGGAACACCGCACCGGCCAGCGGCCGGCCGGTCTCGGCGTCCACCTTGGTGACGGTCGTGCTGCCGGTCTGCCCGGCCGTCTTCGTGTCCTGCACGGTGACCGGGACGTTCTGCCCGTTGGTGTCCAGTACCACCGTCGTCACCGGCGGCGACGGCAGGTCGTAGCCGGGCGGGGCCGCGGTCTCCTGCCAGTAGTACGTCCCCAGCGCGAGGTTGTCGGCGGAGCAGACACCCGTGTCGGACGTGACGCAGGGCGAGCCGACGGCCGTGTCCGGGTTGGCCCCGGTCGTCTGCAGTCCGGGCACCCCGTTGGTCTCGCGCCACAGCTGGAACACCGCCCCGGCCAGCGGCCGGCCCGTGTCCGCGTCCACCTTCGTCACCGAGGTCGAGCCGATCGGCGTGACCGTCTTCGTGTCCTGCACGGTGACGGGGACGTTCTGCCCGTTGGTGTCCAGCACCACCGTCGTCACCGGCGGCGACGGCAGGTCGTAGCCGGCCGGAGCCGCGGTCTCCTGCCAGTAGTACGTGCCCAGCGGCAGGCCGTCGGCCGAGCACACCCCCGAGGCGGGCGTGGTGCAGGGCGAACCGACCGCCGTGTCCGGGTTCGCACCCGAGGTCTGCAGCCCGGCCACACCGTTGGTCTCCCGCCACAGCTGGAACACCGCACCGGCCAGCGGCTGCCCGCTGCCGGAGTCCACCTTCGTCACCGAGGTGGCGCCGGTCGGCGCGACGGTCCGGGTGTCCTGGACGGTCACCGCGACGGTCTGCCCGTTGGTGTCCAGCACCACGGTGGTGACGTTCAGGTCGGGCAGCTCGTAGCCGTTGGGCGCGGAGACCTCCTGCCAGTAGTACGTCCCCAGCGGCAGGCCGTCGGCCGAGCACACCCCCGAGGCGGGCGTGGTGCAGGGCGAACCGACCGCCGTGTCCGGGTTCGCACCCGAGGTCTGCAGCCCGGCCACACCGTTGGTCTCCCGCCACAGCTGGAAGACCGCACCGGCCAGCGGCTGCCCGGTGCCGGAGTCCACCTTGGTGACGGTCGTGCCGGCGATGGGAGCCGCCGTCGCGGTGTCGGCGACGGTGACCGCGACGTTCTGCCCGTTGGTGTTCAGCACCACCTCGGTGACATTGAGCCCCGGCAGGTCGTAACCGGGCGGGGCGGCGGTCTCCTGCCAGTAGTAGGTGCCCAGCGGCAGGCCGGTCGCGGAGCAGACGCCCGAGGCCGGGGTCGTGCACGGCGAGCCGACCGCGGTGTCCGGGTTGGCACCCGTGGTCTGCAGGCCGGGCACGCCGTTGGTCTCCCGCCACAGCTGGAACACCGCGCCGGCCAGCGGCTGCGAGCCGGCCGCATCGACCTTGGTCACGCTGGTCGACGCGGTCTCCACCACCGGGGACTTGGTGTCGGCGACGGTCACCGGGACGTTCTGCCCGTTGGTGTCCAGCACCACCGTCGTCACCGGCGGCGACGGCAGGTCGTAGCCGGGCGGGGCCGCGGTCTCCTGCCAGTAGTAGGTGCCCAGCGGGAGGTCACCCGCCGAGCAGACGCCGTCCGCCCCGGTGGTGCAGGGGGCGCCGACCTTGGTGTCCGGGGTGGTGCCCGTGGTCTGCAGCCCGGCGACGCCGTTGGTCTCCCGCCACAGCTGGAAGGTGGCGCCGGCCAGCGGCTGGGAGCCGGCCGAGTCGACCTTGGTCACGCTGGTGGACGCGGTCGGGGCCGGCGGGTTGCCGCAGTCGGGCAGGTCGCCGTTGAAGGGGTAGGCGTGGAACTCGGTGCCGGTCATGCCGGAACCGGAGTTGTGCAGCAGCGAACCGGTGGTGAAGAACCGTCCGTTCAGGCCGGGCAGGCTCATCGTGCTGGTGCTGGCCGGGTTGCCGACCAGCACGCTGCCCTGGAACTGCCCGGAGCCGGTGAGGGTGACGGTCGTCGCGGCCGGGAAGTTCCACAGCAGGCGCGAACGCAGCTGGTTCCACGGGTCGTTGTCGTCGAAGCTGCCGCTGTAGGTGTTGATGGTGCGGGCGCCGCCGACCAGGTTGACCAGCACCGTCGCGTTCGCGGGGATGTTCGCGAACGCGATGCCCTGGGTGGAACCGCCGTTGCCGACGAGGTCGAAGTCGACGTTGAAGACCTGCAGTGCGGAGGTGCCGTCACCGGTGAACAGGGTCTGGTAGCCCTGGTTGACGGCCGTCCCGGTGGCCGGGCGGGGCGTGCCGACCCCGGCGTAGCACTCGCTCGCCGTCTGCAACTGGCCGCGCAGCGGTGTGTAGGCGGCCACCGCCTGGGCGTCCTGGGTCTTCGTCCCGTTGATGGTGCCGGTGGCGGTACCCGCGTAGCGGACGACGCCGCCTTCCGCCAGCAGCGTCTGGCCCGGGGCGATCGTGACGTTGCCGCCGGTGGTGAGGAAGTCCGCGCCGTCCGGCGGGGGCACCCGGGAGCCGACGCCGACGATGCCGATGTTGTAGACGGAGCTGACGCCGGCGGCCTTGTTCTGGGAGAAGTTGCCGAGGGTCACCACGTGTCCCTCGGCCTCGGCGGCCGAGCCGCTGACGTTGAAGTCGCCGCCGACGAAGATGTTCACCCCGGCGTCGCGGCCCGCGAAGGGGCCGTTGTTGACCGGGGGGAACGTCGCCGGGCAGTCCGCGCCCAGGCAGGGCCCGAGACCGCCCGGAAGACCGGCCGCCGAGGCCGCCGTCGGCGCGATGAGTGACATTGCGAAGGGTACGAGCGTCAAGGCGAGCGCGGAACTCATCGCCTTGCCTAGTCGGTGTCTCCAGGTGACGGCTGGCACCGCTCTCTGGCTGGGCTTCACCTCGGTCCTCTCCTGACGTGAACACGATGGGGCCCTGGAAGTCTTCTGGGGCGCAGCCCCGGGCGTCCGCGACGCGCACGGGGTGTCGCCCTGGCAGGGGCGGAGTGCACCCGATCGGCAGCACCCGCCGGGCCGTCCGGCCTTCCGGATGCGGGCACCGGCGCGGGCACGGATCCTGGCGACGAGGCGTGCCCGGCCCGAGGAAGGACTGCCATCAGCATGAGTGAACGACGTGAACGAATCATCGAAAGGTGCGTGTTGCGCGAAGCGCTCGCCGAGCGAAGCGAGGTGGGCGCATGAGTGCCCTTGATTTCGAGATCATCGACGCCCCCGACAGCTCGCTCAACAAGACCGCCGTCCTGGTCACCGGCCCGAACGACGCCCTGCTGGTGGACGCCGGGTTCACCCGCTCCGACGGGCGCCGCCTGGTCGAGCGGGTACGGGCCGGCGGCAAGCGGCTGACCACCGTCTTCATCAGCCACGGCGACCCGGACTTCTACTTCGGCGCCCAGGAGGTGCAGGACGCCTTCCCCCAGGCGCGGTTCCTGGCCACCGCCTCGACCGTCGAGCACATCCAGGAGACCTTCGAGGCCAAGCTGAGCGCCTGGTCGCACCTGGGCCCCGAGCTGCCGACCCGGCTGGTCCGGCCCGAGGTGCTGCCGGGGGACGAGATCGTCTTCGAGGGCCACCGCTTCGAGCTGCGCGGCGCCGACTTCCACCTGCCGGACCGCCACTACCTGTGGCAGCACCACCACCGCGCGGTGCTCGGCGGGGTGCTGCTCTTCGAGGGCCTGCACGTGTGGACGGCCGACACCCCGACCGCCGCCCAACGGGCCGCCTGGATCGACCTGTTGGACGGCATGGAGGCGCTGCACCCGACCTGGGTGGCGGCCGGCCACCGGGTCGCCGACGCGCCCACCGACCTCAACGCCATCGACCACACCCGCGCCTACCTGCGCGCCTTCGAGACCGAACTGGGCCGCACCGCCGACGCGGCCGCCGCCAAGGAGGCCCTGGAGCGGCGCTTCCCGGACCTGGGGCTGCGGATCGCGGTCGACATCGGCACCAAGGTCGCCAAGGGCGAGATGGCCTGGGGGTGAGCGCGCGATGATCGAGATCCCCAGGGACGTCGTCACCTTCGCCGAGTCCGCCGCCCCCGCCGACGTGGTGCGCCGCCAGTACCTGGCCTCCGCCCGGGGCGACCTGGCCGCGCTGCGCAGCACCCTGGCCGAGGACGTCGAGTGGACCGAGATGGCGGGCTTCCCGCTGGCCGGCACCTACCGCACCCCGAAGGAGGTCACCGCCCACGTCATGGAGCGCCTCGCCGCCGAGTGGGACGACTGGACGGCGCACGACGACACCTATGTGGTGGACGGCGAGAACGTGGTGGTCCTGGCCCGCTACACGGCCGTCCACAAGGCCACCGGAAGACCGCTCGCGGTCCGGGTCGCCCACCACTTCGTGGTGCGCGGCGGCCGGATCGTCCGCTTCGAACAGTTCACCGACACCGCGCTGGTCAGGGACGCGATGACCGGGTGAACCGGATGGCCGGGGTGAACCGGGCGACCGCGCCGACCGCACCGACCGCACCGTTCACTCGAACGGGCGAGCATGGCGCGGCGCGCCCGGCGCGGTCTCGACACACCACCCGGACGGCGGCAGGCTGGCCCCGGTCCGCAACGGATCTTCCACGGCGAACGAGGAGTTGGGCATGACGGGCAGCGAGCGGCCGATCGTGATCGTCGGGGCCTCCCTGGGCGGTGCCAAGGCGGCCGAAGCACTGCGCGACGCCGGGTACCGGGGCGGCATCGTACTGATCGGCGAGGAGCACGAGCGCCCGTACGAACGTCCGCCGCTGTCCAAGGGGTACCTGCTCGGCAAGGAGGCCCGGGAGAAGATCTACGTCCACCCGCCGCAGTGGTACGCCGAGCACGACGTCACCCTGCGCCTCGGCACCGCGGTGGCCGCCGTCGACCCGGCCGCCCGCACCGTGACCCTCACCGATGACGGTGAAGTGGCCTACGACAAGCTGCTGTTGACCACCGGCTCGGTGCCGCGCCGGCTTCCCGTGCCCGGCGCGGACCAGGACGGCGTGCTCTACCTGCGCCGGGTCGAGGACAGCGACCGGATCAAGGCCGCGCTGCGCCCGGGCGCCCGGATCGCGGTGATCGGCGCCGGCTGGATCGGCCTGGAGGTGGCGGCCGCCGCCCGTACGGCGGGCGCCGAGGTCACCGTCCTGGAGTCACTGGAGCTGCCACTGCTGCGGGTGCTCGGCCGGGAGGTCGCCCAGGTCTTCGCCGACCTGCACCGCGACCACGGCGTGGAGCTGCGCTTCGGCGTACAGGTCGCCGAACTGACCGGCGACGGCGGCACGGTGAGCGGGGTGCGGCTCGGCGACGGCACCGGGCTGGCCGCCGACGCGGTGGTGGTCGGCATCGGCATCTCCCCCGCCACCGCCCTGGCCGAGGCCGCCGGGCTGGAGGTCGGCAACGGCATCAAGACCGACCGGCACCTGCGCACCTCGGACCCCCACGTCTACGCGGCCGGCGACGCCGCCAACGCCTACCACCCGCTGTTCGACCGGCACATCCGGGTCGAGCACTGGGCCAACGCCCTCAACCAGCCGCAGACCGCCGCCCGCGCCATGCTCGGGCAGCCGGACGCGGTGTACGACCGTGTTCCGTACTTCTTCTCGGACCAGTACGACCTCGGTCTGGAGTACGTCGGCTACGTCGAACCCGGCGGCTACGACCGGGTGGTGTTCCGCGGCGACCCGGCCACCCGCGAGTTCATCGCCTTCTGGCTGTCCGGCGGCCGGGTGCTGGCCGGGATGAACGTCAACGTCTGGGACGTCACCGACCCGATCCGCGAACTCATCGTCTCCAAGCGGGTGGTGGACGCCGATCGCTTGGCCGACCCGGGCGTTCCGCTCGGGGAAGTGTGAGCGAGAACGAACACCCGCCGCCGCGCGACCTGAGATCGCACGCCGATGGCAACGCAAAGCCCCCGGAGTAACACCGCCGAGCGTCCCCGAGGGCTCTGCTGTATCCCTCCAGCCACGGTGATCCATGCCCGGTGCGGCGTGGCCGACAAACGGTGGACGTGGTCGTCCGGTTGCGGGAGATCGGGGCCGGCCAGCCCCCGGCCTACGGGGTGGCGGCCTTCAACCGGCTCTACCTCACCGCACGGAGGGCGCCCGGGACCGGCTCGGCGACTACTTCGCCGACCCGCTGGCGGTGGCCGGGCTGGACGTGGCGTTCGCCGGACAGTACCTGCTGGCCGTGATCTCCCCTGGGTTCGGTCGTTGTCTAGTCCGGTCATGTACACACTGCGTACGCTCGTAGTCGACTGCTAGCCATCACGAGGGCCCCGGGGGAGACGATGGCTCAAGAGGCAAGCGCCGGCCAGCTCATCGGCGGGAAGTACCGGCTGGTCTCCAGCCTGGGGTCAGGCGGCTTCGGACGGGTTTGGAAGGCCCACGACGAGCACCTTGACGTAGACATAGCGATCAAGGAGATCTGGCTCCCGCCTGCGCAGTTCGAGGAGGAGTACAACGAGCGCCTCAAGCGCGCCGCGCGTGAGGCACGAAGTGCCGCGAAGCTCCGCGATCACCCCAACATCGTGACCGTTCACGAAGTCGTCGTGGAGGCCGGCCGCCCGTGGATCGTGATGCAACTGGTCAACGGCTGCTCGTTGGACGAGTACGTCAGGCAGCATGGCCCGTTGCCTCGCGACCTGGCACTCAAGGTTGCCAGGGCACTCCTGGAGGCCCTCGACGCCGCTCACCGGGCCGGTATCCTCCACCGCGACGTCAAGCCGGCCAACGTCATGATGGCTTCCGACGGAAGGATCCTTCTGACCGACTTCGGGATCGCCCGTCACAAGGACGACACGGTGCTGACTGCGTCGGGAACCGTCATCGGATCCCCGGAGTACATGGCGCCCGAGCGAATCCGGGGACGGGCCGACATGCCGGTCAGTGACCTCTTCTCCCTCGGAGCCACGCTCTTCCAAGCCATTGAGGGAATCTCCCCGTTCAGGAGGGAGACGTCGATGGCATCCATGTCCGCGGTGTTGATGGATGAGCCTCCACCGCTCGTGAAGGCCCGCGACCCGCTTAAAACGGTCGTCCGTCTGCTGCTTGAGAAGAAGCCCGAAAACCGGCTCGGCATTTCAACAGCCTCGGTCCTCCTGACAGGACCGACTCGCCCGCAGAACCCCGGTGGACCGCAGACGGAGCACAACGTCTTGCCGCCAACGAAGGATCACCAAGCCCTCTTGAGAGCAGCCATAGAGCTTGATCGGCAGCAACAGGTTGAGAGATTGCTGCTCAATAGACCATCACCTGTCAGGCCGGTGCCCGCCGTCAACACGCGGAGAACACCGGAAAATGAGCAGAGCAAATCCGAAGACCAAGATGGTGCAAGCACTGCAACCAGGCGATCGGGCGGTCTTCCGGAGAAGGAGGTTCTAAAGATAGTGGCCGCAGGGCTAGGATTCATAGTTCTGTTCGGAGGGTTCTCGTGGGGCCTTTCAAAAGTGACGAATAATTCGGCCTGCGGCTGGATGAAGAGCGCACTTGCCAAGTATGAGCCGAATGGCTACACCACATATCAAAATCGACAACAGCTCATCAACCAGACGAGAGACGCCCTGGATCTCCCAGGGCTTGACCACGACATAAACTCCAACCTTGATGAATATCTAGACAGTCTGTTGAGAAATTGGTCTGCCCAAGACGCTGGGGATGGTCAGGCGAGTCGAGCAAGGGCGGCGGTTTTGCGCGCATGCGGAGACAAGGGGGACTAAGCGCCCCAAGAAGACACCATGTGGGAGGTGTATATCGCCCCCCAGCCCGCAGTGCATGGCTGAGGACACTTCCCGTCAAAGAGTGGCCGGCAACATCACCAGGGGCACGTCCGGCTCGCCCTCCGGGTTCTCTGCCTGGGCCTGGCCCGCTCGAAGAGGACGATGATCCCTGCCATGAGGTCAGACTGAGCACATCGCGTTTCGGCCGCCCGTGAGTTCATCGCCTTCTGGTTGTCCGGCGGCCGGGTGTCGGCCGGGATGAACGTCAACACCCGCCTCTCTCCTCCGCACCCGCACCCCTCCGCTCCCCGCCCATACCCCGCGCCTGCCTCCCCGCCCACACCCCCACTCCTCGCCCGCACCCCGCTGCCCCGCCGACCGTGCGGGATACTGGGAGTTCGGGGAGTCTCGGGGCTGGTATTCGGGCTGGGAGGCGCGCGGTGGGCGGGACGGCCGGGTTCGCCGTGGTGGTGTTCGGTGTGCTGGGCGGTGTGGTCGCCTACCTCGCCGGGGTGGTCGGGCTGCGCGAGCTGCGGAGGCTGCGCCGGGTCGGGGTGCCCGTCCGGGCGCTGGTGCGGGCCCGCGTTCGGGCGCCGGAGGACCGTGCGCTGCCGCCGCGCCCGCTGCTGCAGTTCGAGACCGAGGACGGCCGGGTGGTCGAGGTGTTCTCCCCCGTCCCGTCCACCGCGCGCCATCCGCTGCCGGACGGCGGCTACGTCCCCGTGCGCTACGACCCGGCGGATCCCCGGCAGGTGCTGGTGGACGGGCGGGAGCGGGTGCGGCTGGAGTACGGCTTCGTGGCACTGGGGCTGCTGATGGTGCTGGCCTCGATCACGCTGGGCGCCGTCGCCCTCTGAGCCGCGGACTCCCCGGCGCCGTGGATCTCGGCGGGCTGGACGTCGTCGGTCACGATCTCGGCGGGTACCTCACCCGCGGACATCGTGCTGAGGGTGAAGGCATCGGCCCCGCCGAGCAGGGAGCCCTGTTCGGTGATGCTCTCGATCAGCTCGGCGTTCTTCACTTCGCACACATGCATGGTCAGCTCTCCCGCGTGATGAGCGGTGCGAGGTCTCGCAGCGCAGCGGCGGGGCGGCGCCGGTCGACGTGATCGCCGCCCCTGCCGAACCGGTCGAACCCGCCGGACTCGCCACCGGTGAATGATGATTGACACAGTCAGCTGCGTGGCCCGCGCCGCATCGCCCACAGGGTCGGGCCGTTCGCCGGCAGCCGCACCTCCTCCTCCACCTCGAACCCGAAGTGCCGGTACAGCCCGAGGTTCTCCTGCTTCGAGGACTCCAGGTACACCGGCAGCCCGGCCGCGTCCGCCCTGGCCAGTCCCGAGCGCAGCAGGGCGGCGCCCTGCCCCCGGCCCTGGGCGGCCGGGTCCGCGCCGATCACCGCGAGGTACCAGTGCGCCTCCTGCGGCGCGTTGGCGGCGGCGGCCTCGGCGCAGTGCCGGAACCACCCGGTCCGGTCCCCGAGCAGCCCGCTCAGCTCCCGGATCGTCCCCTCGTCCGGCACGGCCTTCTCCTGCGCCTCCGGCCCCACCCAGAGGGCGGCCGCGTGCTCGGTGCGCTCGCACACCCCGTGCGGCAGGTACTGCCGGGTGAGCAGGGTGCTGAAGTAGCCGTCCAGCGCGGCCGGGCGGGTGGCGTCGTCGGGGAAGAACCAGCACATCATCGGGTCGTCGCCGAAGGCCCGGGCGAACACCCCGGCTATCGCCCCGACATCGTCACCCGTCGCCGCCCTGGGCGTGTCCGCATTCGTGATCCGCATACGGACATTCTGCGTGCCCTTATCCCCGCCGCCCGGGTCGGCCGACCAACTCGGCTTGTTCCGGCCGCTGCTGACCGTTCGGCAGGGGGCGGTGGAGCGGCCGCTGCGGGCGGCGGCCCGCTGTCCGAACGGCGGCCACTCCACCGCGGGGCGCCGGGGCGCCCCGCTCCCACCTGTCCTCCACCGGGTGCCGCGGGCTCCGGAGTTCCGGCCGGGGCCCGGCGGTTCGGCGCGGCCCGCCCCAGGGTGGGGGCGGGCCGTCCATGGGCGGTCCGGCCGTACGGCGGGACCGCGGTGGCGGCGCCCTCGGGCGCCGGGTTCAGGCCTTGGCCGCGAGGAGTTCCGGCGCGGGGCCGACGGGCAGGTGCCAGCGGGCGCGGCGGTGCAGCGCCTCCAGGTCGTGCAGCAGTTCGGGCACCGGGACGGTCAGGACGGGGCAGCCGGCCCGGCGGGCGCAGTACCCGGAGACCGGGCGGCGCAGTCGGCGGCGCAGCGGGCCGCCGCTGCGTCCGAGGACCAGCAGGTCGTCCGGCCGGTCGGCGAGGTGGACCAGGGCCGGCCCGGTCTCGCCGCGGATCACCACGGGCTGCATCGGGACGCCGGGGCCGGCTTCGCCGAAGGCCGCTTCGAGGGCCTCGTCCAGGCGCCGTTCGGCGGCCTCCCGGACGGCGCCGAGCAGCGGCGGGCAGGGCGAGCGGCGGTAGCCGTGTTCGCCGCCCGGCGGCTCCCAGGCGAGCACCGGCCAGAGCTCGGCGCCGCGGTCGCGGGCCTCGGCGACGCCGCGGTGCAGCGCCGCCAGGCTCCCCAGCGACCCGCTGACCCCGACCACCACCCTGGGTGCCGTGCCGTCCTGGTGCTGCCCGTTGCCGTGCATGATCCGTCCTCGTGTGGTGCGGTCTTCCGTCGGTCTCCACCCAACCGCCGCCCGGCCGCCGGGCCGGCCGCCTTGACGCCTTCCTGACGCCCCGGAGGGCGTTCCGTACGCACTCCATACACGGATCGCCCCTTCACCCGTTCGGCTCAGCCAGCGGGCGGAGGTCACGTCCGGGCGGGTGGCCGGCACGCGCCCGGGACGGGCGTGCCCACGGGCCGTTCGACACCGAACGTCCCCTGGCCGGGGAGCCGGGCAGTGGCCGCCCCCGGGCGCCTGGGCGGCGTGCACCGGGAACGCCGGCCCGGGACGGCGCCGAACTCGACCTGCCGGGGCCGGAGTTCCGGCGCGAGCGGCTGCCGCCCCGAATGGAGGCGGCGGCCTCGACCGGTCACGGGCATTCGGCCCACCTCGCCGCCCTCCGGTGGTAACCCCGCCCGCTCCCGGCGAGGCGCCGGCCCCGAACGGTTATGCCTGGGGAATGAAACTCACCCTCCGCGCCGCTCTCGGCGTCCCACTGATGACCGCCGCCGCCCTGACCCTGACCACCGTTCCGGCCACCGCCGCCACCGGAGACCTGGCCATCAACGGCACGACCCATACGGATCCCTCCGGGTGCTATGCCCTGGACGAGAACGCCAGCGTCGTCGACAACCTCACCGACCAGGGGGCGGAGATCCACTCCGGCGCGGACTGCACCGGGGAGGTCCTCGACGTCATCCCCGCCGGCGACGACAGCCGCGTCACCGAGGCACAGAGCCTCTTCATCCCCTGACCCGGCAGGGCCGCCCCCCGACCCCCGGCGCCACCCCCCGGCCCCCGGCACCCGGCGCCACCCCCGGGCACCCGAGCGGCACTGGCATCACATCCGGATGGTGCTATCGTCATTAGCATCATGTTGCTGAAGCTGGACCTTGGCGACGCCCGCCCCCTGCACGAGCAGGTGGCGGGCGCGATCCGACGGGCCGTCGCGGAGGGCGAATGCGCCCCCGGCGACAAACTGCCGCCCGCCCGGGAACTCTCCCGGGCCCTCGGCGTGAACACCAACACCGTCCTGCGCGGGCTGCGCGCCCTGCGCGACGAGGGGGTGCTGGAGTTCCGCCGGGGGCGTGGCATCACGGTCGCCGACCACGCCGACACCCGCGCCGAACTAGTGGACCGGGTACGGCAGTTGGTCACCGACGCGGCCAGGGTCGGCTACAGCAGGAACGATCTCGTGGATCTGATCAGGGGGATGTCGTGAAGAACGAAGAAGCCGGCGGAGAGCCCGTCTCAGACCGGCCGGTGCGCCGGGCGGCCGTGTGGGGAGCCGTGGTCTGGATCCTCGGCGTGGCGGCACTGCTGGTCGCTCTGCCGCTGACCGCGCGGGACCGGCTGCCGGACCAGGTGGCGACCCACTGGAGCGGGAGCCGGCCGGACGGTTCGATGCCGCTGACGGTGGCGGCGCTCTTCCCGGCCGGGGTCTGGCTGCTGGTCGCGATCGGTCTCGCCGTCGCCCTGCGGGTCGGGCCCGACCGGAGCCGTGGCATCGCCGGGCCGGTCCTGGCCACCACCGGGGTACTGCTGGCCGGCGCGCAGGCCTCCATCGTGCGCGCCAACCTGGACCGCACCCGCTGGCAGGACGCCGCGCCGATGGGCGTCGAGGTGGTCCTGATCATCGCGGCGGCCGGCCTGGCGGGCGCCCTGGCCTGGCTGGCGACCCGACGGGCCGCCACCGAGACCGCACCCGCCCGCCCCGGGGCGCCGGTGCTGGCCGCGAAGCCGGGTGAGCGGCTGGTCTGGCTCTCCGAGGCCTCCAACCACTGGCTGCAGGTGCTCGCCGCCGTGCTGGGGCTGATCTCGGTGCCGGGCGTCCTGCTCGCCGCGAGCGGGCGCACCGAGTCCGTGGACTGGGTGTCGGTCGTCCTCTTCGGCGCCGGCTCCGTCACCGTCCTGTTCTGCTCCTCGGTGCGGGTCCGGGTGACCGGCGACGGCCTGCACGTCGGCTTCGGCCCGTTCGGCCTGCCGACCCGGCACCTCGCCCCCGAGGAGATCGCCCATGCCCGGGTCGAGAACCTCACCGCCCGTCAGGCCGGCGGCTGGGGCTTCCGGGCCTTCCGCAAGGGCACCGGCGTCTTCCTGCGCTCCGGCGCCTGCCTGGTGGTCCACACCGTGCGCGGCACGGACTTCGTGATCAGCGTCGACGACGCGGAGCGCGGCGCGGCCCTGCTCAACGCCCTCGTCGAACGGGTCGGCGCGCCGACCCGCTGACCCCGCCCGGACCGCCATCCGTGAGCAGTCCTCCGGTGGCGGGCCGCTCCGCGTGCGGCGACGCCGGCGCGCCGGGATGCCGACGGGCCCTCGGTCCGCCAAACCACCCGGTTCGGTGGTGGGGCGATCTCCTTTGCGGGTACACCAGTTGGCGGTCAACCATCGCGCGGAGCAGCGAGGAGGCGTCCGTGACCGACGACCGGAGCGTTCAGAGGACCATCGATTCACAGCAGACCGTCCAGGACGGACGGACCATCACCTTCCTGCGGTTCGGCGTCGGGGCGATCGGGGTGCTGCTGCCGCCGGCGCTCCCCGTGGGCAACTGGCTGGCGGACGAGGTGACCGGGCGGGCCGCGGAAGGGTACTGGCCCGCGTCGATGAGCGCCGCGTACTACTCGGGGACGCGGAACGTGTTCGTCGGGGCGCTGTGCGCGCTCGGGGTGTTCCTGATCTGCTACCGGTTCGACCGGCGGGACGACCGGTGGAGCACGGCGGCCGGGGTGTTCGCGCTGGGGGTGGCGCTGTGTCCGACGACGCCCTCGGATCCGAGCGGGCTGCAGCGCACGGTCGGGGTGTTCCATCTGGTGTTCGCCGGGCTGCTGTTCGTGATGCTGGCGCTGTTCTGCCTGTACTCCTTCCGCAATCCGCGGTCGGCGCAACCGGTCCGGGTGGGCACGGCGTACCTGGCGGCGGGGGTGCTGATCGTGGTCGCGCTGCTGGCGGCGGTGGTCACCGGGCTGTCCGGGTTCGGGGCGGACTGGACGGTGCGGCCGGTGTACCTGTGCGAGTGGGTGGCGACCTGGGCGTTCGGTGCGGCGTGGATCGGTGCGGCGGTGGAGCTGGCGGCCGGGCGGGCCGGGTCCGGGCGGCTGCCCCGTCAGACGGTGGGGCTGGAGGTGCGGGGTCCGGAGGCGCCCCAAACCTGAGCATTCGTCATCTCGTCACACTGGCGAACCGTTACCATGCGCACCAGGGCCGGGCGCCGTGACGACCGGTGACGGATGCCGGCAGCAACGGGGAGCGCGAGCATGACGTACCAGGACTACCCGTCGGTCGACCTGCGGATGGACGTGCCGCACTCCGCCCGGGTCTACGACTACCTCATCGGCGGCAAGACCAACTTCGAAGCGGACCGGGCCGCCGCGCACGCCTCGGTGCAGGCCTGGCCCGCGCTGCCGGTCTCGATGCGCACCACCCGCGACTTCATGCAGCGCTCGGTGCGCCACCTCACCGAGCGGTACGGGGTGCGGCAGTTCCTGGACATCGGCACCGGCATCCCCACCTCACCCAATGTGCACGAGATCGCCCAGGCGATCGCCCCCGAGGCCCGGGTCGGGTACGTGGACAACGACCCGATCGTGCTGACCCACGCGCGGGCCCTGATGTCCAGCACGCCCGAGGGCCGCACCTGTTACGTGGACGCCGACTTCCGCAACCCGGAGTCGATCATCGGCGACCCCCGGCTGCGCGAGGTGCTCGACCTCTCGCAGCCGGTGGCGCTCTCGCTGATCGCCATCGTCCACTTCGTGCTGGACGAGGACGACCCCCAGGGCATCGTGCGCCGCTTCATGGACGCCCTGGCACCCGGCAGCTTCCTCGCCCTCACCGTCTTCACCGGGGACACCGACCCGGTCGGGGTGGGCGGCGTCGGCCGGGAGTACAACGCCCGCGGCATCCCGCTGCAGATCCGCGACAAGGCCGAGACCGAGGCCTTCTTCACCGGCTACCGGCTGCTCGACCCGGGCGTCACCCTGGTGCACCACTGGCGGCCGGACGCCGACGCCCCGGCGATCCGCGACCGGGACATCGCGATGTACGCGGGCGTGGCCGTCAAGAACTGAGCGCCCACCAATACGGACGAAGACATCCGCCCGACCCCACGGCGCCGCCCTCGGACCCGCCGCCTTCGCGCCGCGGGCACCGGGGGCCGGCACCCGGGCGTCCCCGAGGAGTTGCGCCGGCTCACCGTCGTCTCGCTCGGCCTGAGACAGCGCTGACCGCGGCCCGTACGCGGACGGGCCGCGGTCAACCGGAGACGGAGACCAGGCCCGCCTCGTAGGCCAGGATGACCAGGTGGACCCGGTCCCGGGCGTCCAGCTTTGCGAGCAGCCGGGTCATGTAGGTCTTCACGGTGGCGATGCTGAGCACCAGTTCGGCGGCGATCTCGGGGTTGGACAGGCCCCGGCCGACCAGGGTGAGGATCTCCCGCTCCCGCTCGGTGATCACGTCCAGCCGGTGGGACACCGGTACCGGATTCCTCGGCCGCTGCGCCGCGAAAGCGCCGATCAGCCGCCGGGTGACGCTCGGCGCGATCAGGGCCTCCCCCGCGGCGACCACCCGCACCGCGGCGAGGATGTCGTCCAGCGCCATGTCCTTGACCAGGAAGCCGGACGCCCCGGCGCGCAGCGCCGCGTACACGTGCTCGTCCTCGTCAAAGGTGGTGAGCACCACCACCCTGGTCGGTCCGCCAGCCGCGGTCACCTGCCGGGTCGCCTCGATGCCGTCGGGGACCGGGGGCCCCTCCCGGCCGCCGGACTGGGGGCGCATCCGGATGTCCATCACCACGACGTCCGGCCGCAGTTCGGCGGCCAGCCGGACGGCCTCGGCGCCGTCGCCCGCCTCCCCGACCACCTCGACGTCCGCCGTCTCGGCGATCACCATCTCCAACGCGGCCCGCACCAGCGGCTGGTCGTCGGCCAGCACCACCCGGATCACGCCGCCACCTCCGCGGGAGCGGGGACCGGCAGCCGGGCGGCGACCCGGAAGCCGCCGTCCGGGCGCGGCCCGGCCTCGAACTCGCCGTGCAGCAGGGCGACCCGCTCGCGCAGCCCGGCCAGGCCGAAGCCGCTGCCGGGCGCGGTGCCGTGGCCCCGGCCCCGGTCGGTGATCTCCACGGAGAGCTCCCCCGCCGCCCGGTCGACGGTCACCAGGCAGTCCCGGACCTGCGCGTGCCGGACCACGTTGGTCACCGACTCCTGGATGATCCGGAACGCCGAGAGGTCGATCTCCGGTGGCAGCGGCCCCGGTTCACCCGTACACCGCAGCTCGACCCGTACGCCCGCCGCGGTGGTGGCCTCGGCCAGCCGGTCGAGGTCGGCCAGGCCCGCCGGGGCGCTCGTCGACGCCTCACCGTCGGCCTGGCGCAGCGCGACCAGCATCCGGCGCAGCCCGGCCAGGGTCTCCCGGCCGGCGGCCTCGATCTCGCCCAGCGCCTGCTTGGCCCGCTCGGGCCGGCGGTCGATCACCCGCCGGGCGGCGCCGGCCTGCAGGGCGACGATGCCGATGCTGTGCGCGACGGTGTCGTGCATCTCCCGGGCGATCCGCAGCCGCTCGGCGGTGACCGCCTCGGCGGCGGCCCGGCTGCTCAACGCCTCGGCGTGCTCCCGGTTCTGCCGCACCGAGCGCCCGGCCAGCCAGGCGACCAGGGCGAGCAGCGCGGCGCCGTCGGCCGAGCCGATGTGGGTGCCGGTGAAGATGCCGACGGTGTTGCCGTGGACCAGGCCGACGTGCAGCACCAGGAACACCATGACCAGGGCGAAGGCTGCGCGGGAACCGCGGCGCGGGCAGGTGGCGGTGATCAGGCAGAGCGCGACGTAGACCGCGAGCAGCGCGGCGGGTGGCACCTGGACGCCGGCGGCCCAGCCGTCGGTCTCGGTCCAGGTGGCGATCAACAGCAGGGCGACCGAGAGCACCGGCAGCCGGCGCAGCAGCGCGGCGCCGAGGAAGGCCACCGCCGTGTCGGCCAGGGTGAACGGCAGTCCGCCGTGCACGGCGGCGCCGCGGTGCTCCGGCAGGGAGCCGCGGAGCAGGAGCGCGGGATAGCCGACGGCCACGCACCAGGCGAGGGCGACCCAGGCCTCGGGCGGGACGCGCCGGAACAGCGGGGGCGTCGGTATCGCGGACATGGTTCAAGATCGTAACGACGGGGGCGGGGCACCGTCATCCAACCCTGGTTGTACGACCGGGGCCGACCTGCGGTGTCGACACCGGTCCGATGTGGCGGCGGGGGCTTCCCCGGCACCGTGGTGCCCATGATCGAAGTCATCGAACTGACCAAGCGCTACGGCCGCCGCACGGCCGTCGACACGTTGACCTTCACCGTCCGCCCCGGCCACGTCACCGGCTTCCTCGGCCCCAACGGCGCCGGCAAGTCCACCACCCTGCGGCTGATCCTCGGCCTCGACGACCCCACCTCCGGCAGCGCCACCGTCGGCGGCCGGGCCTTCCGCGGCCTGCCGCGCGGCCTGCGCGAGGTCGGCGCGCTGCTCGACGCGGGCGACGTGCACGGCGGGCGCACCGGGGCGGCCCACCTGCGGGCCCTGGCCCTCAGCAACGCGATCCCGCGCGGACGGGTGGACGAGGTGCTCGCCGAGGTCGGCCTCGCCGACGCCGCCGGCCGGCGGATCGGCGGCTACTCGCTGGGCATGAAGCAGCGCCTGGGCATCGCCGGCGCCCTCCTCGGCGACCCGCCCGTGCTGCTCTTCGACGAGCCGCTGAACGGACTGGACCCGGAGGGCGTGCTCTGGGTCCGCGGACTGTTCCGCCGGCTCGCCGCGGAAGGCCGGACGGTCTTCGTCTCCAGCCACATGATGGCCGAGATGGAGCACACCGCCGACCGGCTGGTGGTGGTCGGCCGCGGCCGGCTGATCGCCGACGAGAGCCTCACCGAGTTCGCCGCCCGGGCCGGCCGGGGCATCGGACGGGCCGCCGTCACCGTCCGCAGCACCGAACCCGAGCGGCTGACCGCCGTCCTGCGCGCCGCCGGCGCCACCGTCCGCCCCGGACCGGACGGCAGCCTCGACGTGACCGGTCTGGACGCCACGCGGATCGGCGAACTCGCCCTGGAACAGGGCCTGTTGCTGTACTCCCTGACCGAGCGAGGCGCCTCCCTGGAGGAGGCCTTCATGCAACTGACCGCCGACAGCGTCGAATACCTCGCCGGAGAACCCCGATGAGCACCCTCACCGCCACCGCCACCACCTCAACTCCCCTTCGCCGGCCCCGCTTCGGCGACCTGCTCGCCGCCGAGTGGCTCAAGTTCTGGTCGCTGCGCTCCATCCCCTGGGTGCTCGGCCTCGGCGCGCTGGTCGTCATCGCCGCCAACCTCAAGTCCGCCCAGTACCTCCACGACCACTACCTGCCCGGCGACGGCGACCCGGTGGTGATGAAGCAGGTCGCCCTGAACGCGTCCTTCGACACCGCCTCCGCCGACATCCTGATGCTGCTCGGCGGCGGCCTCGGCGCGATCGTCATCACCGGCGAGTACGCGACCGGCCTGATCCGCACCACTCTGGCAGCCGTCCCCGACCGCCGGGCCGTGCTGCTCGCCAAGGCGGGCGTACTCACCGCGGTGCTGCTCGGCTTCGGCGCCGTCAGCGTGGGCGTCTCCTTCGCCCTCACCCAGGCGATGCTGGCCGATCGGGGCATCGGACAGTCCATCGGCGACCCGACGGCGCTGCGGTACGTGGCGGCGGCCGCCCTGTTCGCCCCGGTCTGCGGACTGGTCGGGCTCTGCCTGGGCACCCTGCTGCGGCACAGCGCGGGCGCGGTGGTGGGCACCGTGGTGGTCCTGTTCTTCCTGCCGTCCTTCGTCACCGAACGCTACCGCTGGAGCGCCGACCTCCTGCACGCCCTGCCCTTCCCCGCCTGGCAGCGCCTGGCCCGCACCACCCTGGCCGGGATGCGCCCCACCGACTACCCGGCCACCGTCGCCGGCTCATGGGTCACCTACGCGGTGTGGGCGCTCGCCTCGGTGGTCCTCGCGACGGTGGTGATCCAGCGCCGCGACCACTGAACCCGCCCTTGCTTCACGACACTTGGGCCGGCTTCTCGCGCCGGCCGGCCCACTCGTCGGCGAGCGCCACCAGCAGGGCCGCCAGCACCAGCCCCGCCGCGACGGCGACGCTCAGCTCGAAGGCCATGGCCCAGTCGGGGCGGGGACCGGCCACGTGGGCGAAGAACACCGAGCCGACGACCGCGATGCCGACCGCCGAGCCGACCCGCTGGGCGGTCTGCAGGACGCCGCCGGCACTGCCCGCCCGGGCGAGCGGCACGTGCTGGAGGGTCAGCGTCTGGTTCGGGGAGATCACCAGGCCGCTGCCCGCCCCGGCGACCAGCAGCGGAACGAGCGTCGTCCAGCCCACCGAGGGCCCCGACCACAGCTGCACCGCCAGCGCCGAGGCCAGCAGGCCCAGCAGCACCAGCAGCAGCCCCAGCACCACCAGCCGCCGGCCCAGCCGGCTCACCAGCCGCCCGCCCACCGCGGCCGCCACACCCGAGCCCACCGCGAAGGGGGTGATCGCCAGTCCCGCCGTCAGCGCCGAGTAGTGCAGGCCCGCCTGCAGGTAGAGCGTGAAGATGAAGAAGATCGCGGTGAACCCGGCGAAGTACACCAGCGACAGCAGCACCCCCGCCGCGTACGGCCGCACCGCGAACAGCGCCATGCTGACCAGCGGTTCGTGCCGGCGCGCGTAGTGCCGCTCCCAGCCGACGAAGGCGGCCAGCAGTACCGCCGCCACCGGCAGCAGCAGCCAGCGGGCCGAGTCGTGCCACTGCTGCCCCTGGACGAACGGCAGCAGCAGGGCGACCGTCCCCGCACCGAGCAGCAGTACCCCGAGCGGGTCGAAGTCCCGGTGCCCGGTCCGCTCGGCGGCCGGGCGCGGCGGCGGGAGCAGCCGGTAGGCGATCGGCAGGGCGGCCACGCCGATCGGCAGGTTGACCAGGAACACCCAGCGCCAGCCGTCCTGCGGGCCGAACAGGTGGATCAGCAGACCGCCCAGCAGCGGCCCGACGGCGGTGGACAGCCCGATGGTCGCGCCGAGCGCGCCGAAGGCCCGGCCGCGTTCGGCGCCCTGGAACAGGGTCTGGATGAAGCCGGACACCTGGGGCACCAGCACCCCGCCGGCCGCGCCCTGGAACAGCCGGGCCAGCACCAGCCACTCCTGGTCCTGGGCCGCCCCGGCCAGTGCGCTGGCGGCGGTGAACAGGGCGAGCCCGGCGAGGAAGACGGCCCGCCGGCTACGGGCGTCGCCGAGCCGCCCGGCGGGCACGAGCACCAGGCCGAAGGCGAGCGCGTAGCCGCTGAGCACCCATTGCAGGCCGCTGTCCGACATGTGCAGCCCGACCCGGACGGTCGGCAGGGCGACGTTCACGATGCTGACGTCCAGCAGGGTCATGAACCCGGCGACCAGGCAGACCGTCAGCGCCCGCCAGCGCCGTGCCTCGGCCCGCCCGCCGACGGCGGAGGCACCGGGCGGCTGCGGGCGCGGGTTGGGGTGGGGGTTCGGGTTCGGGTGCGGGTTCGCCGCGTCGGGGGAGGGTGGGGCGGTCATGGGGAGCCTCTTCCCGGTGTCCGGGGCCTGGTCCTGGCTCTGCTGCGGATCATCCTCACCCGGGCCGTACGGCGCCGCCACCCGGGCCGTCGCGGGCCGCCACCTGAGCCCCGTCTCCCGTCCGCCTCACTCGAACGGACGAACCGGATCGCGACCGACCCCCACGCCCCCGAGGCTGGCCGCATGACTGTCGCCACCGAGACCCCGCCCTCCGCCCCACCGGTGCTCGATCTACGGCAGCGGAACGTCGTCTTCGCCACCATCGTGCTCGGCATGCTGCTGGCCGCCCTCGACCAGACCATCGTCGGCACCGCGCTGCCCACCATCGTCTCGGACCTCGGCGGCGCCGCCCACATGTCCTGGGTGGTGACGTCCTACCTGCTGGCCGAGACGGTGGCCACCGTCCTGGCCGGCAAGTTCGGCGACCTGTACGGGCGCAAGCTGATCTTCCAGGTCTCGGCGATCGTCTTCGTCGGCGGCTCGTTCCTGTGCGGCCTGTCCACCAACATGACGCTGCTGATCGCCTGGCGGGCGGTGCAGGGCATCGGCGCGGGCGGGCTGATGGTCACCGCGATGGCGCTGATCGCGGACGTCATCCCGCTGCGCGAGCGCGGCAAGTACCAGGGCGCGATCGGCGCGGTGTTCGGCCTGGCCACCGTCATCGGGCCGCTGCTGGGCGGGCTGTTCACCGACCACCTGTCCTGGCGCTGGGCGTTCTACGTGAACGTCCCGCTCGCCGTCGTGGTGGTGATCGCGGCCGCCCGGACCATCCCGTCGGTGCGCTCCGCGGTGCGGCCGGTGATCGACTACCTGGGCATCGCGCTGGTCTCGGTCGGCGCCAGCGCCCTGATCCTGGCCGCCAGTTGGGGCGGCAACCAGTACGCCTGGGGCTCCGGGGTGATCATCGCCCTGTTCGTCGGCGGCGCGGTGGCGCTCGGGCTGTTCTGCTGGACGGAGACCCGGGCCGTCGAACCGATGCTGCCGATGCGGCTGTTCCGCAACCCGGTGTTCGCGGTCTGCTCGGTGCTCAGCTTCATCGTCGGCTTCGCCATGCTCGGCGCGCTGACCTTCCTGCCGACCTTCCTCCAGTACGTCGACGGCGACTCCGCGACCGTCTCCGGCGTGCGGATGCTGCCGATGGTGATCGGCCTGCTGATCGCCTCGATCGCCAGCGGCAAGAGACCTGCTGGAGATGGGAGACCTCGCCCGCCACGGGGTTGACGGCCGCCGAGGCCGGTGCGGTGATCCCCGCGAGGACGTCGCCGGTGCGCGGCGTGGTGAGGGTGAGTGCGGCCCCCGACGACCCCGAGCCCCTGCTCCGCCTCGGCCTGCACCGCCTGCCGGCCGCCGAGTACCCCGTGCTGCGCGAAGTCGCCCCGCTGCTGACCGACCAGACGCGGAACTCGAGTTCGCCTCCGGCCTGGACGTGCTCCTGGACCGGCTCGGCACCTGATCGCGCGCGGCTCGCGCCATGGCGTTCACGGCCGTGGTCGTACCCCTGTCCCGCGGTGCCAAGGGCCGACCCGAGCATCGAGGAAGATACGGCTCAGCACCGGAAGAATGCGCTTTCTCGCTCCCTCCCCCAGGCCCGAGGATGGGCAGCGAATCAGCCTGCCCGGGAGGAAAGCCGTGTCCGCCGTGTCGCCCGCCCCGCCGCCCACCCCCGTCGACTCCCCCGTCGATGCGGGCCTGCTGCCGCTCACCGCCGAGGTCCGGCCGGAGGGCCTGGTGGTCGGCGGTGTCCTGCTGGAGCAGATCGCCCGTCGGCACGGCACCCCGCTCTTCGTCTACGACGAGGAGCACCTGCGCCGGCGCTGCCGGGAGGCGGTGGCCGCCTTCGGCCGGGGCAACGTCGCCTACGCCTCCAAGGCCTTCCTGTGCACCGCCATGGCCCGGCTCGCCGCCGAGGAGGGCCTGCTGCTGGACGTCGCCTCCGGCGGCGAGCTGCGCACCGCGCTGCACGCCGGGGTGGAGCCGGACCGCATCGTGCTGCACGGCAACAACAAGGACGACGCCGAGCTGCGCACCGCGATGAGCGCCGGAGTGCGCCACATCGTGGTGGACAGCTTCGACGAACTGGAGCGGATCGAGCGGCTACACCACGTGGAGGGCCTGCCGCCGGCCCGGATCCGGGTGCGGGTGGCGCCCGGCGTCGCGGCCGGCGCCCACCAGGCGATCCAGACCGGCGGCCACGACTCCAAGTTCGGCTTCGGCCTGGCCGACGGCGCCGCCCGGGCCGCCGTGCGCCGGGCCCGGGCCTCCTCGGCCGTCCGGCTGGAGGGCGTCCACGCCCACGTCGGCTCCCAGGTCCTCGACCCGGCCGAACTCGCCGACGGCGCCGCCGCGATGGCCCGCTTCGCGGTGGACAGCGAGGTCACCGGACTGACCGTGGGCGGCGGCCTGGGCGTGGCCTACGTGGGCGGACAGAGCGCCCCCTCGTTCGCCGTCTGGGCCGAGAAGGTGCGTGCGGCGGTGCGCGGGGCGGGCTGGACGGGCGAGGTCGGCGTCGAGCCGGGCCGCTCGATCGTCGCCCGGGCCGGGCTGACGCTGTACCGGGTCGGCACCGTCAAGCGGATCCCGGACGTGCGCACCTACGTCAGCGTGGACGGCGGGATGAGCGACAACCTCCGGCCGGCGCTGTACGAGGCCCGCTACGAGGCCTTCCTGCCGCGCTGCCCCGAGGCGGCCCGCCCGCAGCGCGCCCGGCTGGTCGGCAAGCACTGCGAGAGCGGCGACGTGATCATCGACGACGCGGCCCTGCCGGACGACCTGCGGGTCGGGGACCTGCTGGCCACCCCGGTCACCGGCGCCTACGGCTACGCGATGGCCTCCAACTACAACAAGCTGCCGCGCCCCGCCGTGGTCTTCGTCCGCGACGGCCGGGCCCGGCTGGTGGTGCGCCGGGAGACCGAGTACGACCTGCTGCGCCTGGACGTGGCGGCCGAGGAGGCGGAGCCGACCCCCCGGGGGGAGCCGGTGGCGCCGCGCGAGGCGGTGCGGTCCTGACGAAGGCCCGGGGAGAGCCAGGGGAGAGCCAGGGGAGGGCCCGGGTAGGACCGGGGAAGGGCCTAGCCTGGGCCGATGCTGAACAGTGCCCGACTGCTCGTCCTGCTGGAGATCGCCCGCCGGGGCACCATCGTGGCCGCGGCGCAGGCGCTGCATCTGAGCCCCTCCGCCGTGTCACACCAACTCGCCCGCCTGGAGCAGGAGTTGGACGTGGCACTGGTGGAGCGGGCGCCGCAGTCGCTGCGCCTGACGGCCGCGGGCGCCCGGCTGGCCGAGCACGCCCAGGCGATCGCCGACCTGATGGCCGTCGCCCGGGACGACCTCCGAGCGCACTCGGAGGCGGCGGCCGGGGTGCTGCGGATCGGCTTCTTCGTCTCGGCCGGGCTGGAGCTGCTGCCGCGGGCGCTGTCGGAGTTCGCGGACCGGCATCCGCGGGTGGAGCTGGAGCTGGTGATGGGCCAGCCGCACGAGCTGGTGCCCGACCTGGAGGCCGGCCGGCTGGACGCGGCCGTGGTCTTCGAGCACCCGCTGGATCCGTGGTGCCGCCAGGCCACGGTGGAGGTGCGGATGTTCTTCGAGGAGCCGCCGTTGATCGTGCTGCCGCCCCGGCACCGGCTGGGGCGGCGCCCGGTGGTGCGGCTGGCCGAGCTGGCGGACGAGAGCTGGATCGGCACCCACGGCGGCGGCACCGGCGAGCCGGTACTGGAACGCGCCTGCGCGGCCGAGGGCTTCCGGCCCCGGGTGCGCTGCCGCAGCGACCACTACCAGGTCACCGTCACCCTCGCCCGGGCCGGGATGGGCGTGGCGCTGATCCCGGCCCTCGGACTGGCCGACAGCGCCGGGGTACAGGTCTGCCGGCTGGAGCACCCGCAGTTGCACCGCCGCGTCGGGGTGGCCACCCGGGCCACCAACCGCAATCCGGTACTGAGCGCGTTCCTGGCCGAACTCGGCGCCGCTGCCGGGGAGATCGGCTCCGCGCTGGCACAGCGGTGGGCGGCCTGAGCACCCCTCTTTCCCCTGTGCCGCGGACTGCGGTTGTGTCATGCTTCAGCGACCAGAATCCATCTCAGCTGATTGGTCCCTGATGATGCGCCGGATATCCGCCCTCCTGATCGCCGCCGCGTCCCTCCTTTCCGCCGGCGCGGCCTACGCCCAGCCCACCGCGCCCCGCACCGCCACCGTCGCCGAGGCCCCGGCCGGCACCGCCGGCGGTCACACCGCCGACCGCTCCGAGCACCACTGACCCGCGGTCGGCCGGGCGGGGCCTCACCGGACCCGCAGCACCTCACCGGACCGGACGGCGGTCGGCCGACCCCCGCGCACCGCGACCCGCCCGGCGACCACCACCGTCTCCACTCCCTCCGGCGGCAGCAGTGGCTGCTCGAAGCTCGCCCGGTCCAGCACGGCCGCCGGATCCAGCACCACCAGGTCCGCCACCGCACCGTCGCGCAGCACCCCGCGCCCGGTCAGCCGGAACCGCCCCGCGGGCAGGCCGGTCATCTTGTGCACCGCGAGTTCCAGCGGCAGCAGCCCCTGGCGGCGCCCGTAGTGGCCGAGCACCCGGGCGAAGCTGCCCGCCCAACGCGGGTGCGGGCGACCGGGTTTGGGCACCCCGTCCGAGCCGATCATGGACAGCGGGCTGGCCAGCACCCGGCGGACGTCGTCCTCCCGCATCGAGTGGCTGATGATGGTCACCTCGCCCCGCCCCTCCAGCAGCAGCTCGCAGACGTAGTCCACCGGGTCGGTGCCGCGCTCGGCGGCCAGTTCGGCGATCCGCCGCCCCTCGGCCGCGGGGCGGGCCGGGGCGGCGGCGACCGAGATGAGGTCCCAGCCGCCGTTGCCGACGGTGTTCTCCCAGCCCGCCACGCCGTTCGCGATGTCCGCCCGGATCCGGCCGCACACCGTGGGGTCGCCCAGCCGGGCGAGCAGCGCGGCCGGCCCGCCCTCGCTGACCCACGGCGGCAGCATCGCGGGCAGCACGGTGCTGCCCGCGGTGTACGGGTAGACGTCGCAGCGCACGTCCACGCCCTCGGCGCGAGCCCGCTCCAGCCGCGGCAGGGTGCGCAGGGTGGCGCCCCAGCCGTACCGGCCGGCCGTCTTGTGGTGGGAGATCTGCAGCGCGGCGCCGGAGCGTACGGAGATCTCCAGGGCCTCCTCCAGCGCCGCCTCCACCTGGGACATCTCGTCCCGCAGGTGGGTCACGTACGGCTTGCGGTGGCGCGCGGCGACCGTCGCCAGGGCGACGATCTCCTCGGTGTCGGCGTAGCCGCCGGGCGGGTAGATCAGGCCGGTGGAGAACCCGGCGGCGCCCTGGGCGAGCGAGCGGTCCAAGAGCTCACACATCGCGGCCAGTTCCTCGGGGCGGGGCGGGCGGTCCGCGAAGCCCATCACCCCGGCACGCAGGGTGCCGTGGCCGACCAGCGAGGCCAGGTGGTTGCGTCGCAGCTCGGGCCGCTGACCGGCGGCGAACGCGGCGAAGTCCCCGGCCGGGCGCACCGGCCCGAGGCCGAACGTGACCCGCAGGTGCTCGGCCAGCCCGGTCAGCCGGCCGGGCAGCGCCGGGAACAAGCTGGTGCCGCAGTTGCCGGCGATCTCGGTGGTGACCCCCTGGAGCAGCGGGGCCAGCCGCAGTTCCTCGGTGCCGTGGCCGGCGCCGCCGTCGTGGTCAGGGCCGCCCTCGCCGTCGAAGGTGGCCGCGAGGGCGTCCGAGTGGGTGTGGACGTCGATGAAGCCGGGGGTGACGACCCGTCCGGTGACGTCCAGCACCTCGGCCGCGTCCGCCTCGGCCCCCGGCGCGAGCACCGCGACCCGGCCGCCCACGACGGCCACGTCCGCCGGCCGGCCGGCGGCCCCGGTGCCGTCCACCAGAGTGCCGCCGCGCAGCAGCAGGTCGATCCGGCCAGGCGGCGGGCGGTGCATCGGCGGCTCCTCGGGCGGTGGGCGGTGGGCGGTGCGCCGATGCTGGCAGCCCGCCCCGGGGGAACGGAAGATGATGCACCCATTGCCGCCTCAGCCACCACTTTGGTACCGCTGCCCGGGCGGGTGTGCCGTGTGCCCGCTCGTCGAATGGCGCCCGCTCGATGATGAGGGAATCGAACGGGGCCCGGAACCGGTGGTCAGTGGCTGAGGTTGGCGGCGGCCTTCTTTGCCTCGGCCTTCGGCCCTACCCGGCCAGCGGCGGGTTGAGGCGGGCGAAGGCCTCCTGGCGGCGGTAGGGGAAGTAGGGGTAGGGGGCGGTGCGGGCGCTGGCGGCGTCCAGGCGGGCGACCTGGTCGGGGGTCAGGGACCAGCCGACGGCGCCGAGGTTCTGGCGCAGCTGGTCCTCGTTGCGGGCGCCGATGATGACGGAGGAGACGGTGGGGCGGCGCAGCAGCCAGTTGATGGCGACCTGGGGGACGGTGCGGCCGGTCTCGGCGGCGATCTCGTCCAGGGCGTCGACCACCCGGTAGAGCAGTTCGTCGTCGACCGGCGGGCCGTAGTCGGCGGTGTCGTGCAGGCGGCTGTCGGCCGGGAGCGGGCGGCCGCGGCGGATCCGGCCGGTGAGGCGGCCCCAGCCGAGCGGGCTCCACACCAGGGCGCCGACGCCCTCCTGTTCGGCGAGCGGCATCAGCTCCCACTCGTAGTCGCGGCCGACCAGGGAGTAGTAGACCTGGTGGGCGGCGTAGCGGGGGCGGCCGTGGCGTTCGGCCAGGTCGAGGGACTTCATCAGCTGCCAGCCGGAGAAGTTGGAGACGCCGGTGTAGCGGATCTTGCCCGCGCGGACCAGGTCCTCCAGGGTGGCCAGCACCTCCTCGATCGGGGTGGCGGCGTCGTAGGCGTGCAGTTGGAAGAGGTCGAGGTGGTCGGTGCCGAGGCGGCGCAGCGCGTCCTCCACCGAACGGATGAGCCGGGCGCGGGAGGTGCCGGCCTGCTGGGGGCCGTCGCCGAGCGGCAGGCCGGCCTTGGTGGAGATCAGCACTTGGTCGCGGCGGCCGCGGACGGCCTGGCCGAGCACCTCCTCGGAGGCGCCGTCGGAGTAGACGTCGGCGGTGTCGAAGAGGGTGACTCCGGCGTCGATGGCGATGTCGAGCAGCCGGCGGGCCTCCTGGACGTCGGTGGTGCCCCAGGCGCCGAACAGCGGGCCGCGGCCGCCGAAGGTGCCGGTGCCGAGGCTCAGCGCGGGGACCTTGAGTCCGGATGTGCCGAGCCGGCGGTATTCCATGGCGGTGGATTCCACGGTGGTTGACATGAAGGCACTCCCCTCGGAGTCCGCTAATGGGACTCTCGTTCCGTTAGGATGCCTCGAAGCTAGCAGACTCCCCCCATCTAATGGAACAGGAATCCCGTTAATGGTTGACGAGCCCTCCACACCCGGCACCCTCCGCCCCGGCGGCCGCACCGCCCGGGTGCGCACCGCCGTTCTGCGGGCCGCCGAGGACGCCCTGGTCGAGCACGGCTTCGGCGGCCTGGACCTCGGCGACCTCGCCCAGCGGGCCGAGGTCGGCCGCACCACCGTCTACCGCCGCTGGGGCAGCACCACCGCCCTGGTCGCCGACCTGCTCGCGGACATGGCCGAGCAGTCCTCGCCCCGCACCCGCAGCGGCTCGCTCGCCGAGGACCTGCGGGCCAACGCCCGACTCGTCCAGCGGACTCTGGCCGACCCCCGGCAGGGCGCGCTGTTCCGCGCCGTCATCGTCGCCGCCAACGGCGATCCGGGCACCGCCGAGGCGCTGCGGCACTTCTACCGGCGCCGGGTGGAGGAGTGGGCGCCGTGCGTCACCGAGGCCGTCGAGCGCGGCGAACTCCCCGCCGACACCGACCCGTTCGAGGTGATCCGGGCCGTCTCGGCACCGCTCTACTACCGGATGCTCACCACCGCCGAGCCGCTCGACCAGCCCGCCGCCGACCGCGCCGCGACCGCCGCCGAGGCCGCCGCCCGGGCCGGGGCGTACCGGCGGGCGCAGGCCTGAGGGCCGAGGGCCGAGGATCCAGGGCTGAGGATCCAGGGCTGAGGACCGAGGCCCGCGTACGCCGACGGCGGCTGTGACCGGGCCAGCTCTCCGAAAGGCCGTCGACGCATACGCTCCGTCACCTGATCGCCGTCCACCGGCTGCGGAGCGCAACCGGCCTTCGTAGCGTCATGGTCATGACGATCACCGTACGAGCGTCCCTGCTCGCCGTCCTGACCACCGCGACCCTCACCGCGGGCACCGCCCCCGCACCGGCGGCCCCCGCGGCCGCCAGCGTCCCCTACTACCACCAGCAGCTCAGCGACGACTGCGAGGCCGCCGCCCTGCGGATGGTCCTCGCCGCGCGCGGCGTGCAGGCCGACGACCAGCAGATCCTGGACCGGATCGGCGTCGACCGGGACCACCCCGAGTTCGGCCACTCCGGCCCGCGCTCCGGCGACCCCTACCGGGTGTTCGTCGGCGACCCGGACGGCTCCGAGACGGACGGCACCGGGTTCGGCGTGTACTACCCGCCGGTGGCCGGGGCCGCCCGCGCGTACGGGCTGACGGTGCTCCAGGACGCCGAGGGCGTCTCCGTCCAGGAGCTCAAGGACCACCTGGCCGCCGGCCACCCCGCGATCGTCTGGGTGGACTACCTGTGGCGCCGCCTCAAGGGCACCACGTACACGGCCTACGACGGCCGGAGCATCCCGTACGCGGGAACCGCCGAACACACCGTCGTGGTCACCGGCTTCGGCGGCGGCAAGGTGTCGCTCAACGACCCCGCCCGCGGCCGCACCACCGTCTCCGAGCAGGACTTCGCCGACGGCTACGCCACCTACGGACACATGGCGGTGGTCATCGACTGACCGGCGCCCCGGGGCGTCGGGCGTCACCGCCGGGGGAAGCTGAAGACGTAACCGTTGTCCTTGAGCCAGGGCAGCAACTGTTCCAGCGCCTCCAGGGTCTGCGCCCGGTTGCCCCCGCCGTCGTGGAGCAGCACGGTCGGGCCGATGCGCAGTTGGGCCTTCGCGGTCTCGACGATCTTCGCCACGCCGGGGCGTTCGAAGTCGCGGGTGTCGACGTTCCAGCCCAGCGGGCGCATGCCGTGGGCGGCG
The DNA here is from genome assembly GCF_055560495.1 of Kitasatospora sp. NPDC023176. NCBI lineage: Bacteria > Bacillati > Actinomycetota > Actinomycetes > Kitasatosporales > Streptomycetaceae > Kitasatospora > Kitasatospora sp. NPDC023176. The sequence continues at coordinate 45,802 of NZ_JBVHIP010000030.1, forward strand.
GCGATCTGGCGGCTCTCCGGGGTGAAGGCGCCGCCCGGGGCGCGGTAGTAGTCGACGGGTGCGCCGCCGGTGCCCTCCTGGATCATCCGCCGGCCGTCCACGATCTCCTTCTCCTGGTAGGCGACGTCCTTGTGGTCCATCGCGGTGTCGTGGCTGACCGAGTGGTCGCACAGCCGGTGCCCGGCGGCGACGACCTGCCGGGCGAGGTCGGGGTGGGCCCGCGCGTCGGGGCCGAGCATGCAGAAGACGGCCTTGGCGCCGTTGCGGGCGAGGACGTCCAGGACCCGGGGCGTCCACTGCGGGTCGGGGCCGTCGTCGATGGTCAGGTTGACGGTCTTGCCCGGGTCCTCGGACTGGCGGGAGATGCTCATGTCGACGACGGGCGCGGGCAGCGTCGGGTCCGGGGCCGAGGCCGCGGTGGAGGCGTCGGCGGCGGAGGCACCGGCGGCGGACGGGGGTGCGTCGTGCATCGCCCCGGCGACACCCACCAGGGTCGCGGCGGTCACTCCCAGGGCCAGCACCCGCAGCGCCACCGTCCGCCGCCGGCCCGCCGGACGGGCCGGGGAAAGGCTCGGGGGGAGGCCCGGGGAGAGGCCCGGGGAAAGGCCGGGGGAAAGGCCCACCCGCCCCTCCTGCGGGTACCCGCCGCCCGGGGTCCGGTCGTTGGGGTCCATCGGGTTCGGCTCGCGGTCGTGGCGCACGGCGGTACTCCTCGGAGGGGATCGGGGTCTCGGTGCCCACCACCCTCGGCCGCCCGCTTGCGCGCCCCGTGAGCTGCGTATGAGCGTTTCGCAACAACCCACCCCTCCCCCCACCCCCGAAGACGCGTCCCCGCAGGTCAACCCGGATACTGGCTCCCATGGCACGGCTGCTCCTGATCGAGGACGACGACTCCGTACGCGAGGCACTGGCCCTGGGCCTGCGCCGCCAGGGCCACGAGGTGCGCACCGCCGCCTCCGGCGAGGCGGGGCTGGAGGCTGCCCACCGGGAGCCCCCGGAGCTGATGGTCCTGGACCTGATGCTGCCCGGGATCGACGGCCTGGAGGTCTGCCGACGGCTGCGCCGGGCCGGGCCCACCCCGGTGATCATGCTGACCGCCCTCGGCGACGACGTGGACACCGTGCTCGGCCTGGAGGCCGGCGCCGACGACTACGTGGTCAAGCCCGCGCAGTCCCGCGTCCTGGACGCCCGGATCCGCGCCGTCCTGCGCCGGGCGGGCGGTCCGGGCCCGGAGGCGGAGCGGGAGACCCACGGCGAGCTGGTGCTGGACCGCTCGGCGCTGACCGTCACCAAGCGCGGCGCCCCGCTGCCGCTGGCACCCAGCGAACTGCGCCTGCTGCTGGAGCTGGCCGCGGCCCCGGGGCGGGTCTTCAGCCGGGAGCAACTCCTGGAGTCCGTCTGGGGGCTGGGCCGACAGGAGGACATCCGGCTGGTCGACGCCGGGGTGAACCGGCTGCGCGCCAAGGTCGAGGACAGCCCCGCCGCACCGCGCTACATCCAGACCGTCCGCGGCTTCGGCTACCGCTTCGGACCGCTGTGACCACCGCCTCCGCGTCCGCCCCCGCGCCCCGTCGGCCCGAGGACCCGCACCCGCCCCGCCTGGTCCGGCTGCGCCGCGCCGTCGCCGGACTGCGGCCGCGCCTGCTGGTCGCCTTCGTCGCCGTCGCCGCGCTGAGCGCCCTGGCCACCGCCGCGCTCACCTACCGGGCCGCCACCACCTCCACCCTCGACCTGACCAAGGACACCGCCCTGGACGAGCTGCGCCGCCGCGTCGACGTCCTCGCCCCGGCCCTGCCCTTCCCGCCCACCCAGGGCGAACTCGACCGGCTGGCCGGCCAGTTGTCGGGCACCGGCGGGTTCCGCGACTGGCGGGTCCTGGCCTCCTACGGCACGGCCCACTCGGAGTGGACCCAGCCCTTCGCCGTCCCGCCCGCGCTCCAGCACACCGTCGGAGCCGGCCACGCCGCCTTCCAGCGCTTCACCGACAACGGCCACCCCTGGCTCGCCGTCGGCGTCCCCGTCACGTACGCCAAGGGCAGCGCCGCCGCCGGCCCGTCCGGGCTCACCGTCTACGCCGCCCTCCCCCTCGACCGCGAACAGAGCGCCGCCGACTCGCTGCTGGCCGCCGCCGCCGGGGCCGGGGCGTTCGCCGCGATCCTGGCCGCCGGGCTCGCCCTGCTGGCCGCCCGCCAGGTGCTGCGGCCGGTCCGGGCCCTGGGCGATGCCGCCCGGGCCCTCGCCCAGGGCCGGCTGGACACCCGGCTGACCGTCACCGGGCACGACGAACTCGCCCAGCTCTCCAAGACCTTCAACCACAGCGCCCGCACCCTCCAAGGCACCATCGAGGAGCTGCGCGCCGTCGAGTCCCAGGGCCGGCGCTTCGCCGCCGACGTCTCCCACGAACTGCGCACCCCGCTGGCCGCGATGCTGGCCGTCACCGACATCCTGGACGAGGACGCCGAACAGCTGCCCGCCGACACCGCCACCGCCCTGCGCATGATCAGCAACGAGACGGTACGGCTGACCCGCCTGGTCAACGACCTGATCGAGATCTCCCGCCTGGACGCCGGAGCCGCCCCGCTGCGCACCGAGGCCGTCGACGCCGCCACCGCCGTGCGCGAGACCCTCGACCTGCGCGGCTGGAGCGAGCAGGTCGACCTCGACCTGCCCGCCGCCCTGCCCGTCCGCCTCGACCCGCGCCGCTTCGACGTCATCGTCGCCAACCTGGCCGGCAACGCCCTGCGGCACGGCCGCCCGCCGGTGCGCCTGGCCCTGCGCGGCTCGGCGAACGAACTGGTGCTCACCGTCACCGACCACGGCGCGGGCATCCCGCCCGCCGAACTCCCGCACCTGTTCGACCGGTTCTACAAGGCCGACAAGTCCCGGGCCCGCTCCGAGGGCAGCGGGCTGGGCCTGGCCATCGCCCAGGAGAACGCCCGGCTGCACGGCGGCCTCGTCGAGGCCGCCAACTCCCCGGACGGCGGTGCGGTGTTCACCCTCGTCCTGCCCCGTGGGCTCGACCAGGAGGAGGAGCTGTGACCGTCCGCCGCCTCGCCCCGCCGGCCGCCCTGGCCGCCGCGCTGCTGCTCGCCTGCGGCTGCTCGGTCTCCACCACCGGCGCCGTCCGGAACGGACAGCCGGCCACCGGCGTGCAGCCCGGTACCCGGCTGTACTTCCTCGACCAGCACGGCATCCGCCTCGCGATCCGCCCGACCGCGCAGCGCGAGGACCTCCAGCAGACCCTGAACACCCTGCTGGCCGGCCCCGACCAGAGCGAACAGCGCCAGGGCCTGTACAGCGAGCTCCCGGTGAAGGGGCGCGTCGAGGCCACGGCCACCCCCGGGGTGGTCACCCTGCGACTCTCCTGGCCGGCCGCCTCGCTGTCCGCCCCGACCATCCAGCAGCTCGTCTGCACCACCGAGGACGCGCCCACCACCGGCCCGGTGCCGAAGGTCGCCATCGTCAGCAGCGACGCCCCCTCGGCCATCCAGCAGCAGTGCGACCTGCACCGCACCGGCTGACCGAGGGGGCCACGGGCTGACAGCCTGGCGAGCTGACGGGCTGACGGGCTGACGACCTAGAAGAAGGAGTCGTCGTCGTCCTCGTAGTAGTTGTTGACGACCACCTGCGGCTCGTCGTCGCTCAGCGCCTCGTTGAGCAGCATGCCGCCGACCAGGCCGGCCGCACCGGCGCCGATCATCGCGCCGGTGCCGAAGCGGCGGCCGCCCTGCTCCTGCTGCTGGGCGGGCACCTGCGCCTGGACCGGCTGCGGGTAGCCGGCCTGCGGCGGGGTGTAGAACGGCGGGACGGTGGTCTGCACCCGCTGGGCGCAGGCGGCGCAGGTCTCGACCTGGCGCGGCACGCCCCACTGCGGCTGCCACAGCACCACGGCCGAGCCGACGCCGTGGGTGGGGTCGAAGAAACACGTCACGGGTGAACTCCCTGTTGCTGGCTGGGTCTTCGGAACAGCGGGTACGGCGGGGGCCGCGACGGGCGCGGCGGGAGCGGGAACCGGGGCGACCGGCGCCGGGGCCGCGGGCTGCAGGACGTCGACGCCGAAGTCGGTGGCGATGCCCGCGAGCCCCGAGGCGTAGCCCTGCCCGACGGCCCGGAACTTCCAGTCCGCGCCGTTCCGGTAGAGCTCGCCGAAGACCATGGCCGTCTCGCTGCCCGCCTCCGGCGTCACGTCGTAGCGGGCCACCTCGGTGCCGCCGTCCGCGTCGACGACCCGGACGTACGCGCCGCGCACCTGCCCGAAGGCCTGCCGCCGCTGCGCCGCGTCGTAGATCGCCACCGCGAAAGCGACCTTCCGCACCTCGGCCGCCACGTCCGCGAGCCGGACCTCGATCCGCTCCCGGTCCTCGCCCGCGCCGCCCGCGCCGAGGTGGCGGACCGCGCCGTCCGGGCTCTGCAGGTTGTTGAAGAAGACGAAGTGCTGGTCGGTGAGGACCTTCCCGTTCTCCCCGCAGAGCAGCGCGCTGGCGTCCAGGTCGTACTCGGCTCCGGCCGTCCAGCCGAGGCACACCCGGACGGTCCGCACGCCGGGCGCCTGCCGGTTCAGGGAGACGTTGCCGCCCTTCGTCAGGGCCACACTCATGGGGTTCCTCCACCGTCCGATTCCTGCTGTTCGACCACGACAACGCTGTAGAGGTCACACCGGTTCCCATCCGTCCGACCGGAACCGAGCGGGGGTTCCGGCAGGCCACGGGCCTGCGGGGCGGGCACTCTGGCGGGGTGTCGGCCCGCCGCCTATCGTCAGTGTCCATGACAAATGCTCACCGTGACGCCGGCCACACCGCCCGCCGTGCCGCCCGCCGCGCCGCCGCCCTGGCCACCGCCCTCGCCGGGACCCTCGCCGCGCTCCTGGCCCCCGCCACCGCCCAGGCCGCACCGGCCGGCTGCCGGACCGTCACCACCGCGCCCCTGGACGCCGAACAGGCCCGGCTGCAGGACCCCCGCACCGCCGCGTTCACCGAACGCTCCGGCCTCGCCGACCTGCTGCACGGCTTCCCCGCCGCCCTGTGCTCCGCCCGCGACGCCCACCGCGCCCAGCGGGTCGTGGACGCCTGGGGCCGCAAGCTCTGGCAGGCCGGCCTCGACCGCGCCCAGGGCCGCCGCCCCAACGGCGAACTGCCCGCCCTGGACGACCGCCCGCTGTACTGGGCCCGGCTCGCCATGACCGTCCGGCTCGCCCAGTGGCAGCCCCGGTTCGACGTCGACCACGCCGAACTCCGGGCCCGCTTCGAGGACGCCTCGCGCGGTCTGGGCGACGGCTTCTCCGACGACCCCGCGCCCGATCCCGGGTCCGGGGGCGGGGTCCGGCGGATCTTCGTCAGCGGCTTCGACCCGTACGGCCTGGACACCGAGCCGCGCCGCGCCAACCCGGCCGGCGCGGCCGTGCTGCAACTCCACGGGAAGCGGATCACCCTCGCCGACGGCAGCACCGCCGAGGTGCGGGCCGTCGTCCTGCCGGTGCGCTACGGCGACTTCGACGACGGCATCGTGGAACGCGCCTTCGGCCCCCACCTGCGGCCCGGCGGTCCGCAGTCCGCCGACCTGATCACCAGCATCAGCCAGGGCTACCCCGGCGAGTTCACCCTGGAGGCCTGGGCCGGCCGCGCCCGCTCCGCCGACCCGGCCACCGACAACACCGGCGCGCTCTCCGGCGGCACCGCCCTCCACCCGGTCGACGCCCCCGGCCTGGCCGACGGACCGCAGTTCATCCGCACCACCCTGCCCACCGACGCCATGGCGGCCGTCCAGCAGCCCTACCCCGTGCTGCTCAACACCCCCGTCACCGAGATCCCGGCGGGCGCCACCGCCCCCGTCGAACGCCCCGACGGCCCCACCCCCGGCTCCCGCGCCGTCGCCGGCGGCGGCGGGGGCTACCTCTCCAACGAAGTCGCCTACCGCTCCAACCGCCTGCGCCTGGACCTCGACCCCGACCTCCCCGGCGGCCACCTCCACACCCCCGTCCTCACCGGCCTGCCGGCCCGGCAGGACCAGCTCACCTCACCGGAGTTCGAGCACAACGAGGCCGCCATCGCGGACGAGGTCCGCGCGATCCTGCGCAGCGCCCGGCTCTGAGCGGGCGACCGTACGGCCGGGCCGGAAACGACGTCACGGCGCCCGGCCCGCCCGGTCACGGCGGGCCGGGCTCGCACCGCACCGGCGGCCCGGCCTACGCCGGGTGGGCGAAGCGGGTGCCCGCCGCCCGGGCGCGGGAGTCGGTGATCTCCGCGTAGGCGGCCTCGCGGCCGGCCCAGTGCGAGCCCTCGACCGACTTGCCGTGTTCCAGGGCCTTGTACACCTGGAAGAAGTGGGTGATCTCCAGCAGGTCGAACTCGGGCAGGTCGCCGATGTCGCGGAGGTCGGCGTAGCGCGGGTCGCGGGCCGGGACACAGAGGATCTTCTGGTCCGGACCGCGTTCGTCGCGCATCACCCACATGCCGACCGCCCGGCAGCTGAGCACACAGCCGGGGACGGCCGGCTCGCGGCCGAGGGCCAGGGCGTCCAGCGGTTCGCCGTCGCCGCCGAGGGTGCCCTCGACGTAGCCGTAGTCGGTGGGGTAGCGGGTGGCGGTGAGGAGGGTGCGGTCGAGGCGGATCCGGCCCGCGTCGAAGTCCATCACGTACTTGTTGCGCGATCCCTGGGGGATCTCGATCATCACGTCGAACTCGGCGGGTTCCACCGTGGCCTCCTCCTCGGCTCCTGGGGAGATTGTCCGCCGTACGGGCCCTGTGAGCACCTGTCGAAAGCGCCTCCGCCGCCCGGGCCCAGCCGATAGCATCCGGCCCATGGGGAGCTGGCAGGTCACCGTCCTGGACCACCGTCACGAGCCCGGCGGACGGCCGCAGGGGCGCCCGGAGGGGCCGCTGGCGCAGCGGGACGGCTGGGAGGTGCACGGCGGGGACGGCGAACTCAGCCGGGTCGACGCCGACGGCGTGGTCCGCTGGCGCCGGCCCTGCCCGGGGCGGCCGAACGCGGCCCACCTGTCCGCCGACCGGGTGCTGGTCACCACCAGTTCCTTCGAGTACACCGCCTGGGGCCACCTGGGCCCGGCCCTGCTGCTGGACCTCGCCGACGGCTCCCTGGTGGCCGAGCTGCGCGGCGAGCGCGGCGCGGCGCTCGGCGACGACGGCCGGTTCGTGCTCGGGCTGGAGGGCTACGGCGCCTTCCACACCTGGGCGCACGACCGGGACGGCGCCGTGGTCGACTCCTGGCCCAGCTACGGCCACTACGTGGTCGACGGCGGGCTGCGCGTCGTCGAGGCGGACCGCCGCGTCCCCACCCGCAGCCGGGTGGTGCGGCTGCTGCCCGGCGGGGTGGTCGAGCCCGGCCCGCGGCTCTCCGACGCCCAGGCCCCGGCGCCGCTGGTACTGGCCGACGGCACCCTGCTGGTGCTGGACGCGGGGGTGCTGCGCGCCGTCGGGCGGGAGCTGGACGACGCCGTGCTCGCCGAACTGCTCCCGCTCGCGCCGGACCAGCGGCACCGCTTCACCGGTGCGCTGCGCCGGACGGCCGAGGGCCTGACCGCGACGCTGGTCGAGCGCCACCCGACCCGGATGGGCCGCTACAGCCACCATGTCTGGACCCTCGGCCTGCGCACGCCACGGCCGTAACCCGGAGCGGCCGCAGACGGCGCCGCAACTACCCCTGCACCACCGGAAGTTCCAGCACCGAGCCGTGCTCCCCGCCGTACCCGATCCGGTACTCCGCCCGCCCGTCGGCCGGGAGCAGCTGGAAGGAGTCGGTGTTGGCGGCGGCCACGGTCAGCCGGATCCGCTCGCCGGCCTTGAACAGCACCGAGACCGGCTGGAGGTCGATCACCACCTGTTGCGGCCGGCCCTGTGGGAAGGGCTCGGCGTCGCCGGCCGCGTAGCTGCGGGGCGTGCGCAGCCGGCGCCAGTCGGGGTTGTCATCCCGGTCGGCCACCGCCCGGTCGGCCAGGGCGAGTTGGCCCTCGGTGAGGTAGCTGACCCGGCCGTCGGGGGTGACGTCCTCCAGGTAGACGTGCAGGGCGCCGTTCGCCGAGCCGGCCAGGCCGGTGACGTCGAGGGTGACCTTGCCGTTGCCGGTGACCCTGGTGTCCTCGGTCAGCGGCGCGGTGGTGTAGCCGAGCAGTCGGGCGTCCACGCCCGCGCGGTCGGGGTAACTCACCTCTTCCCCGGTGAGGTTGGTGTTCCAGCGGTCCAGCGGGCCGGTGCCGGCGGTGGGGTCGAGGCGCAGCGGGTCGGAGCCGGCGGGGGTGGCGCCGGAGCGCCCGGTGGCGAGGGTGTTGCCCGCGCCGAGGCGGAACGGCCGGGTGCGGGTGCCGGGCACCGGCCAGCGGGTGGTGGTGCGCCAGACGCCCTCGTTGAAGGTGTAGTAGTGCACCTGCCGCGCGCCGTCGGGGCGGGCGCCGTCGCGCACGTAGCGGTCGAAGAAGTCGACCACGCGCTGGTCGTTCTGCTCGTGTTCGGCCCGGGTGAGCGGCCGGGCGGGCTGGAAGGGGTCGGCGAGCCAGCCGGCGCCGTGGTTCCACGGGCCGATCCAGTCGTCCTGGGTGTCGGACAGGCCGGTGAACTGGGAGAGCACGCCGTTGGCCGTCCCGGCGTCCAGCCAGCCGGCCCGGGTCAGGACCGGGACTCCGCCGTCCTCGACCGCGTCGGTCTTCTCGCCGACGCTGCCGACCGTCCAGCTCTGCGGGCCGTTGCGGTAGTCGCGGTAGGCGCCGGTGCGGGCCATGTCGACCAGGTTGGCGTTGTTCGCGTGCTCGGCGCGCGCGGCGGCCAGCAGGGCGGGGCCGTCCGGACCGTCGACCGGTCGCGGGGTCAGACCGGTGAGGCCGAGCTGCGCGCAGAGCTGCCGGGTCTGCTCGCTGGTCTCGCAGGTGGTGCCGCCGGTCTGGTCCAGGATGCGCAGCAGCAGCGCGTACGGGGCGAGCCGGGGCTCGATCAGCAGGCCGCCGGGGCGCACCAGGTCCTCGTACGGGTCGAAGTCGTAGGAGAGCGGGGCGGCGGCGGTGATGTGGTGGTTGCCGAGGGCGGTGGCGAGCATGGCGGTGTCGCCGCCGTAGGAGATGCCGGTGGTGCCGACCCGGCCGTTGGACCAGGGCTGGGCGGCGATCCAGTCGCCGAGCGAGCCGCTGTCGGCGATCGCGTCGGCGCCCAGCTCGGCGGTGAGGGTGCCGAAGGAGGCGCCGGTGCCGCGCAGGTCCGCGACGAGGTAGGCGTAGCCCTTGGCGTTCCAGGCCTCGGCCTCGCCGCTGGCGCCGCCGGGTTGACCGGCCAGGACGCGGGCGCGCCAGTAGCGCTGGGTGACCAGCACGGTGGGCAGCTTGGCACCGGGCTTGGTGCCGGGCGGGAGGTAGACGTCGACGGCGAGGCGGACGCCGTCGGGCATGGTGACGTAGCGTGACTGGAGGTGGGGCTCGGTGGGTGCGGTGGCCGCCGCCGGAACGGCCGGGAGGCCGAGGAGCGCGAGCGCCGCGAGCGCGGCCGCCAGCGGGCGGCGCAGGATCCCCCGGCCCGTCGTCCGCCGGCCCGTCGCTCCCCGGCCCGTCGTCTGCCGACCGATCATCCCCCGGCTCATCGGACGGTCGCCTTCCAGGGGCCTTCCTCGGGGCGTGCCTCGGTGTCCGTCCCCGGCCAGGGCGGCATGGTGACGGCGGTGATCCGCAGCGGCCCGTCGCCGTCCGGGTCGGCCCGGAACTGGAAGGCGGTGCCCAGCGGGATCGACACGGCGGTGCCGGGTTCGAGCCGGTGGATCTCCTCCCGGCCGTCCTGGCGCCGCCACAGTTCGCCGCCGCCCGCGGTGACCTGCCACAGCTCCTGCACGGTGGCGTGCGACACCGCGTGGGTGACCTGCCCGGGGGCGAGTTCGAAGACGGCGAGGCTGCCCAGCCCGTCCAGGACCAGCAGCGGGCGGACTTCGGCGCCGTCCGGGGCGGTCACCACCGGGGCGGCAGGGGCCTCGGCGCTCTCGAAGGGTTGGTGCACTGGCGGAACGGGTTGGTGCACTGACTGATCGTTCATCGACGACCCGGCCTCTCTCGTTCGACGGAGCAACTGGGCTCGTCCCCCACCGCCGATCAGACCACGCCCGCCGCCGGGCCCGCCATCGGCGCCGGCCCGTATCCGACCCCGAATCAACCCCGAGAGGACCGGGGCCGCTACCCCGAGACGCCCCCGAACTCGCGCACGGCGTCGGTGACGATGGCCTCCAGCCGGGCGTGGTGGGCGCCGCGCCAGTAGGCCTGGCCGCAGTCCGCGCACTGGGCGAAGGCGTCGTAGGAGCGCTCGGTGCCGTCGTGGAGCTGCTCGCGCACCGTGGTCTTGCTCACCGTGCGCAGCGTGCCGTTGCACGTGGTGCAGCGGCTCCAGGGGGCGAGCGGCGGGGCGAAGCGGGAGAGCACGTCGCGCAGCTGCTCGGCGGGGCGGTGGCTGTAGACGTAGGCGCCGGCCCACAGTTCGCGGCGGCGCAGCAGGCCGCGGTCACGAGAGAGCATGATGCGCTGTTCGGCGGCGGAGCGGGCGGCCAGCGCGGCGTCGCCGATGTCCGGGTTCTCGTACGCGGCGTCGATGCCGAGCAGCCGCATCCGGCGGGCGAGGGTGCCGAGGTGGACGTCCAGCAGGAAGCGCGGCGGGGCGGGCGAGGGCTGCGGCCGGGCCACCGCCTCGACGCTGACGTGCTCGTCGTCGACCGGGACGTACGAGTCGGGCACCGGCCGACCGTCCACCCGCAGGGTGCCGACCTCGGTGAGCGGGACGCCCAGCGACTCGACCAGGTGGCCGAGGCTGGAGGTGCCGTCGGTGCGCAGCGCGGTCCGCCCGGCCCGCCGGGGCGCGGAGACGAAGAGGTGCAGCTCAGGGGCGAAGTCGAGCCATATCTGGGGTCTGTCCACGCGGCCAGCATGCCAGCGGGCGGCGGGCCGGGGCCACCGGTTTGCCCGGCACTCCTCACGAGGCGGCTTTGGCCCGGCACTCCTCACGGGGCGGCTTCGCCCACGCTCCTTACGGAGCGACCGCCGCCGCGGCCACCGGCCCCCGGTCGCGCGCCGCCCAGCGGGCCACCGGGCCCATCGCGTACCCGGCGGCGAGGAACACCGCGCCCAGCACCAGCCAGCCCGCGAGCCCGCCGTCCAGCAGCAGGGCGGTGAGCAGCAGCGGTCCGAGGGTGCGGGCGACGGCGACGCCGGTGCCGAAGAAGCCCTGGTACTGGCCGATCCGCTCGGGCGGCGCGAGGTCGAAGCCGAGCTGCCAGGAGCCCGCCGACTGCCGCATCTCGCCGGCGACCTGGAGGACTGCCCCGGCGACCAGCAGGGCGGCGAAGGCCCACAGCGGGACGTCCAGCCCGGAGAGGCCGCAGACCGCGCAGGAGGCGAGCAGCAGCACCCCGGACGAGCGCACCGCCCGGACGGCGGAGTCCAGTCCGCTGACGTCGCTCGCCGCCCGGACCTGGAAGGCCAGTACGGCCAGGGTGTTGAGCACGAACAGCACCGAGCCGAGCCAGCCGAGGCCGGGGGCGCGCTGGGCGATCCACAGCGGCAGGATCAGGCTGAGCATCGGCATCCGCAGCAGCAGCACGGTGTTGACCAGGGTGACGGCGGCGTAGCGCCGGTCCCGCAGCACGGCCAGGCGCGGGCCGGTGCCCGACTCCGTCGGCGCGGGCGGGACTTCGGGCAGCCCCCGGAGGACGAGGGCGCCGGCCAGGAAGCCGAGCGCGGTGACGGTGAAGGCGCCGAGGTAGGCCGCCCGGGTGCCGACGGTGAGCGCGATGCCGCCGATGGCGGCGCCGACGGCGAGACCGCCGTTGAGGGTCGACTGCAGGTGGGCGAGCAGTCCGGTGCGTTCGGCGGGCGGCACCAGGCCGGCGACCAGCGCCTGTCGGGCGGCGGTGAGGCCGGACTGCGCGGTGGCGTAGAGGCAGACGGCGAGCAGGAAGGGGGCGTAGGAGCGGACCACCAGGAGGACGGCGACCACGGCGGCCGTGGCGAGCGCGAGCGTCACCGCGGTGCGGCGCGGGCCGCGGCGGTCGGCGAGGTGGCCGAGCGGCACGCCGGCCAGCGAGCCGAGCGCCCAGGCCACCGCGAGGCCGAGGCCGAGGGCGGTCGGCGACATGCCGACGACCCGGGTGAAGTAGAGCGCGGAGCAGGTGTAGTAGGCGCCGTCGCCCACCGCGCTCGCCAACTGGGCTGCGGCGAGGGTGCGCTGGGGGCCGGCGGGGGGCAGCAGGGCGAGCCGGGCGGCGCTCTGGTTCGGCACTTCTCTCCTGTCGGACGGGCGGCGCGCGGGGTGGGCGTTCGCAACCGCTCGGGGCGGGCCTTCGCCACCGCTCGGGCGGTCCACGGTGGGTCAGCGCCCAGCCTAGGGAAGAAGTGGACCGTCCGACAGATCCATTGATCTTGTATTTCCCTGGGCCACTTCCGGGCCGCGCCGCACCAGCCGCCGCCCGCCCGCCACCCCGCCCGCCGCACCGCCGGGCGAGCCCTGAACTCCCGTACGACGGCGCCCCGTTGACCCACCGCCGAGATCCCCCGCGGCCCCGCTCCGCCGCCGGCCGCCCGGCCGAAGCGCCGTCCGTACCCGCTCCGACTCCCCCACCGGAAGCGGACCGGACGCCTCCACCACCCGGCCGGAGGGCCAAGATTGACCGTGTTGACCCGTCAGTAGCGCCCTCCTTATGCTCGACGGCGTTCGTGATCCGGCACCGGAGCCGGGGCCGTCCGTGCCCGCCCGATCCGGCGCCGTCTCCGGTTCGAAGGGTTTCCTCCCATCAGCACCTCCATCGCGCCCTCGGACTCCTCCGGCTCCCCGGACGAGGCAGCCGGACCCGCCGGCGAGGACACCGGCCGCCGCCGCTTCCTCACCTACCTGCTGGCCGCCCCCACCCTCACCGTCGCCGCCCGGCTCGGCCTCGACGCCGCCGCGCCCGCCACCGCCCGGGCCGCCGTGCGCACCGCCGAAGCCGCCGCGACCGGCCGGAACGCCTCCGCGCCCCCGCAGTTGCTCGGCCTGCCGGGCATCCCCGACGTGCTCGACCTCGGCGACGCGATGATCCTCGCCGGGCTGCCGACCTCCCACCTGCTGGTGCTCGAAATCACCCCCGCCGGGCGTGCCGCGCTGTACCTCCCCCGGCTGGAGGTCGGCCAGGGCCTGACCACCGCGATCGCCCTGCTGGTCGCCGACGAGCTCGACGCCAGGCTCACCGACGTGGACGTGCCGCTCTCCGAGGGCCGCCCCGAACTGCTCTTCAACCAGCTCACCGGCGGCTCCAACTCGGTGCGCTCGCTGTACGACCCGGTACGCGCCGCGGCCGCCGCCGCCCGCGCCCGGCTGGTCACCGCCGCGGCCCACCGCTGGAACGTTCCCGCGGGCGGCCTGCGCACCGCCGACTCCGCCGTACTCGCCCCCGACGGCCGCCGCCTCGGCTTCGGCGAACTCGCCGCCGACGCCGCCGCCGTGATCCTGCCCGCCGTGCCCGCCACCCCCAAGCCGGCCGACCAGCGCCGCCTGGTCGGCAAGCCCACCGGCCGCATCGACGCCCGCGACATCGTCACCGGACGCGCCAAGTACGCCGGGGACCTCCGGATCCCGGGCGCCGTGCCCACCGTCGTCGCCCGCCCGACCACCGTCAACGGCACCCTCAAGTCGCTGGACGCCTCCGTCGCCCGCGCCATGCCCGGCGTGCTCGCCGTGGTGCAGATCCCCAGCGGCGTCGCCGTCCTCGCCGAGACCTTCGACCAGGCCCTCAAGGCCCGCGACGCGCTGCGCACCACCTGGAACCCCGGCCCGGTCGCCGACCTCTCCACCGCCGACGTCCAGGCCCGGTTGCGTGCCGCCCACGCGCCGTTCCTGCTGCCGCCGCTGCTCACCCCGTACCTGGACGGCGAGTTCGACTTCGCCTTCGTCAACCACGCCCCGATGGAGGTGCTGACGGCCGTCGCCGACGTCCGGCCCGGCCGCGCCGAGCTGTGGTTCGCCGCGCAGAGCCCGATCATCGCCCAGCAGACCATCGCCGCCGAACTCGGCCTGCCGCAGAGCGCCGTCACCGTCCACGTCGTCCGCGGCGGCGGCTCCTTCGGGCGCCGGCTGTTCTTCGACGCCGCCCTGGAGGCGGCCCAGATCTCCAAGGCCGCCGGGCGCCCCGTCACGCTGATGTGGACCCGCAACGACGACATGCGCCACGGCCGGATGCGCCCCGCCAGCCACCACCGGATCCGCGCCACCTACGGCCTCGGCCAGGTCCTCAGCTGGGAACACCGCGCCGCCACCGTCCGCACCGACCTCTCACACGGCCTCGGCGAAGCCCTCACCGGCGCCGGGTTCAACCTCTCCGTCGCCGGGATCAGCCTCGCCCAGGCCTTCTTCCTGCTCACCGAGAAGAACCCGTACGACGTCGGCATCCCCACCCAGCTGCTCGCCGAGGTGCCGCTGCAGATGCACACCGGCAGCTGGCGCTCCGTCTACTCGGGCATGGTCCGGGTCGCCGACGAGATCATGATGGACGAACTCGCCCGCCGGATGGGCCAGGACGAGGTCGCCTTCCGCCGGGCCCGGGTGCGCGACGCCGCCGGGCGGACACTGCTCGACACCGTCGCCGAGGCCGGCGCCTGGGGCCGCCCGATGCCCGCCGGCCAGGCCCAGGGCGTCGGCTACCACGACGAGAACGGCGGCCGGGTCGCCTACCTGGTCGAACTCGACGCCACCGACCGCGCCAACCCCAGGGTCACCAAGGCCGTCATCGCCGCCGACGTCGGCCAGGTCATCAACCCCCGCGGCCTGGAAGCCCAGTTGACCGGCGCCCTGATCGACGGCATCTCGGTCATCCTGCAGGCCGGCAACCACCTGGACAACGGCGCCTTCCGGGAGGGGAGTTACGCCGACTTCCGCTACGCCCGGCAGCACAACACCCCGCCGACGGTCGAGATCCACCTCATGCCGCCCAGCGGATCCCCCGGTGGTGCGGGCGAGTTGGGCGTCCCCGCCGCCTCCGCCGCCGTCGCCAACGCCTACGCCCGCGCCACCGGGACCAGCCCGCGCTCCTTCCCGATCAACTTCTGAGGACATCGACTCCCCATGCCCACCCACACCTTCGTCCTCAACGGGCAGCCCGTCAGCGTCGACGCCCCGGACGACATGCCGCTGCTCTGGGTGCTCCGCGACAAGCTCGGCGTCACCGGCCCCAAGTACGGCTGCGGGGTGGGCGTCTGCCGGGCCTGCACCAGCCACCTCGACGGCCAGGAGTTCCAGCCCTGCACCCGCTCCGTCAAGGACTGCGAGGGCCACACCGTCACCACCATCGAGGGCCTCGCCGACGGCGACACCCTGCACCCGGTGCAGGAGGCCTGGATCGACTGCGACGTCGCCCAGTGCGGCTTCTGCCAGCCCGGCCAGATCATGACGGCCGTCGCCCTGCTGCGCCGCACCCCCGCCCCGACGGACGCCGACATCGACCAGATCCAGAACATCTGCCGCTGCGGCAGCTACCCGCGCATCCGCGAGGCGATCAAGCGCGCGGCGGCGGCCCGCCCGGCGCGCTGACGCGGCTGTGCCCCGCCCGGCGAACGGGCGGGGCACAGCGCGGAGTCAGTCGGCCGTCAGCACGGCGGGATGGTCGGCACGTGGAAGTTCCAGTTGCCGTCCGTGTAGGCCCCGTAGACGTAGGCCACCGAGGTGCCCGACGACGGCCAGTAGCCGTAGCCGGCGGAGTAGACCTGGACCACCCGGTACCAGACGTCGCCCTGGTTGTTGATGTTCTCGCCGGTGGTCCAGCACACCATGTTGACCGCGTCGCCGGACCACGAGTACGAGCCCAGGTCGCCGGCGACCTTGCCGGACCAGGAGTACGGCGCCGAGTAGACGCCCACGCCGTGACCGGTCGGGTGGTTGTTGAGGTAGTACCAGCCGACGGCGTTCGCATCGCCCGCCGAGAGGCCGATCCCGGCGCCCGCCAGCGCCAGCGTGGCCACCGCGATGCCGCCGCGGCGCCCGATCTTCCTGAGGATGCCCTTGACCATGCCGATTCTCCTGTCCGGTCGAACCGCTCCGTCGCCGTCCCGAGGTCCTCGACGGCGGAGACAGCAGATCCGATCGCCGCAGGTGTTCGGTAGCCACTGACAGGAACTGACAACAGCTGACACGCCGGCCGAACACGCCTTCCACCGACCGGAGTCGACGCGTCACCCCGTCACCGCCCACCGCCCACCGCCCACCGCCCACCGCCCACCGCCCACCGCGGGGATCAGCGCGGCGGCGGCCCGCCCAGCGCGCTGACGCGGCTGTGCCCCGCCCGGCGAACGGGCGGGGCAGAGCGGATCAACCGACCGTCAGCACTCCCGCAGACCGTTGTGGAAGTACCAGTTGCCGTCGGCGTACGCACCGTAGACGTAGGCCGTTCCGAAGAAGGTGCCGTTGGTGCCACCGATCTGGTACCAGACGTTGCCCTGGTTGTTGATGTCCTCGCCCCGGGTCCAGCACTCGATGTAGATGTCGTCCGAGGACCACGAGTACGAGTACACGTCGCCGGCGACCTTGCCCGAGCCGGAGTACGGCTGCGAGTAGACGCCCACGCCGTGGCCGCTGGCGTGGTACTGGAGGTAGTACCAGCCGTCGGCGGAGGCGCTGCCCGCCGAGATGCCCACCGCGCCGGCCGCCAGTGCCAGCACGGCCGCCGTGGTCGCCCCGCGCCGCCCGATCCTCTTCATGATGTTCTTGACCATGAGGGTCCTCCTGTCCGGCCGGACGCCCCGTCCGACCGCTCCGATGCCACCCCGTCGATCTCGACGGCGGAGCCAGCTGACCCGATCACCACCACTGTTCGGTACCGCCTGACAGGAACTGACAACAGCTGACACGGGCCGTCGAACACGCCTTCCACCGACCGGAGTCGACGAATCGGCCGTTCCCGCCGTCACCCGTCGCTATGATCCGTACTCGACAAGCACACAGCGACACCGAGGGATCTGACAGCTGACACCAGGGGGCGCCATGGCGGAGCACCAACAGGAGCCACCGGCCGCGCGGAAACCGCCGACCGCCGCCGAGAACTTCGCCGGCCAGCTGCGCACCCTCCGACTCGACGCCGGCCAGCCCTCGTTCCGCACCATGGCCAAGACCGTCGGCTCGATCTCCCACACCACCCTCTACGAGGCCGCCTCCGGCTCACGGCTCCCGTCCTGGCCCACCACCCGGGCCTTCGTCCGCGCCTGTGGCGGGGACGAGGAGGTGTGGCACCACCGCTGGCGCGCCGCCGTCAACGGGGAACCGCCGGCCGAACTCGTCCTTCCCGCGCCGCCGGCCGCACCCCTGTCGCCGTCCTCACCCTCACCCTCACCTTCGGCGGCGGCACCGGCCCCCGCCCCGGTGCCGCCCACCGCCGTGCGGGTCGCGCCGCCCGCCACGGCCGGGCCGGCCCGCGGCCGGCTCTGGACCCACGCGCTCAGCCTGCTCCTCGGCCTGGCACTCGGCGTCCTCGGCACCCTCGGCCTGCTCACCGACCGCGCACCCGCGGCCCAGGACGCCCCCCAGAACGCAGCCCCGTCCGCCGCGCGCGACTGCCCGACGGCCGGCCCCGACGTCCCCGCACCCGGCGAGCACCCGACGCCGGCCCCCCTCGGCCCCGGAGCGCCCACGCCGGGCTGGGTCTCCCGGACGGCCTTCGGCCAACAGGCCGCCACCAGCACGGACTTCGCCCTGCCGGTACTGTCCCCGGTCGCCGGCGGGGACGCCCTGGTGGTCTCGATGCTGCTGACCGACACCTGCCCCGGCCCGGTCAGCGTCACCGACAGCCACGGCGACCCTTTCCAGCTCCTCGGCGACGTCACCGACGCGCTGCGCCACCGAGTCCTGGTGCTCGCCGCCTTCGACGCCTCCGCCCTGACCACGGCCGACTCGATCCACGCCAGCTACCCGCGCGCCGAGGACTACCACGTCGCCGTGGACGAGTTCCGGGGCGTCAGCACCCTCCGTGCCTTCTCCCCCGCCTCCGGAGACGCCGGCGGATCCGGCTTCACCACCGCCGGCAGCACCGGCTGCGAACCCGGCGACCTCCTGGTGGGCGCGGTCGGCAGCAGCGGTGGCAGCGCCCCCGAGTTCGCCACCGGCTGGACCACCCTGCCCGTCCTCCAGCTCTCCCCCGACCGCCTCACCACCGCCCACCGGATCGCCACCGGAACCGGCGCCGACGCCACCCGCTGCACCGCCACCGGCCGCACCACCGCCCAGTGGGACGCCGTCCTCGTCGTCCTCCACTGAGCACACCCCGGACGGCCACCCGGCCCCTCGTCGCCGACCTGCCCCGACGCCGCCCCGCAGGCCGGAGTTCGAAGACGGACCTCAGCGACCGCCCAGCCAGCCCGCGATGTCCTCCACCACCTCCGCCGCCACGTGCCCGGGCCGGGCGTACTCGGCCGGGGTGGCCGGGCCGGTGCCCGGGAGGAAGAGGTGGTCGACCTCCGGGTGGATCCGGACGGTCACCTCGGGCCGGTCGGCAGCGCGGCGAACGCGCGCGCCGCCTCCGACACTCGTGTCCGATCGTCCCCCATGTCCAGGAACCGTAGCAGGCAGTGGAGTTCGCTTCGCTAGCCGCCGGCGCCCGGGCCCGGGTCGCGGCCGAAGAACGCCGCCAGCCGGTCGTACGCCGGGGCGTCCGCCGGCGCGGGGACTTCGGGGCCGAAGGCCTCGCCGCGGTACTCGGGTTTGAGGGCGCCGTGGGCCCAGTCGAGCGCCGCGCGGGCCACCTCGTGGTCCAGCCCGTCGGTGGACTGGCTGGTCGCGTGCGCCAAGTCCCAGGCGTGGACGGCGAATTCGGTGGTCTGCTGGTCGACCGGGAAGCGGGCCGGGAGGGTGCCGCCACCGGGGGCCGGCACCGTGCCGGTGAGGTCCCCGGCGGCCCGCCAGGCCTCGACGAGCCGCTCGGCGCCGGCTTCGAAGGCGTGCAGCCAGTCCTCCTCCACCCGGTCGAAGGGCTGCGACCAGTCCGGCCGGCCGCCCTCGGCGCGGAGGGTGAACTGCCGCAGGTCGTGGAGGAGGTGGCTGACCAGGTCGCCGACGTCCCAGGAGCGGCAGGGGGTCGGGTGGCCGGCCAGCTCGACGCCGGTGCCGTCGATCAGCCCGGCGGTCTGGGCGAGGGCCCGGGCGAGCAGGTCGATCGGGTCGTCCACCGCGGTCATGGCACACCTCTCGGTCGGGGTCTGGGGGCGCACGGGTCGTGCCGGGCGATCGTAAGCGCGGTCACCGACGACCGCCCGGCACGACACCGCCGCCCTCGGCTCCGGGAGGTCAGGCCGCGAAGCCGCCGTCCACCGCCAGTTCGGCGCCGGTGACGTACCGGCCGTCCTCGCCCGCCAGGTAGGCGACGGCGCCCGCCACCTCCGTCACCGTGCCGTACCGGCCGAGGGCGACGAAGCCGCGCTGGAAGTCGGCGGAGGAGCCGTCGGCCGGGTTCATGTCGGTGTCGATCGGGCCCGGGTGGACCAGGTTGACGGTGATCCCGCGCGGGCCGAGTTCCCTGGCCAGCGCCTTGGTCAGGCCGATCAGCGCGGCCTTGCTGGTCGCGTAGAGCGCGGCGCCGGGGAAGGACACACGCTGGGCGATGCAGCTGCCGATGCCGACGATCCGCCCGCCCTCGGCCAGGTGCTCGACCGCCGCCTGGGCGTAGAGGTACGGCGCGCGGACGTTCACCTCCAGTACCCGGTCGACCTCCTCGATCGCGGCCTCCTCGATCGGCCCGGCGGCGCCGACCCCCGCGTTGTTGACCAGGATGTCCAGCCGCCCGAACCGCTCGGCGACGGCCGCCACGGCGGCCCGCACCGCCGCCGGGTCGGCGCTGTCGGCGCGCACGGCCCAGCCGGTCCGGCCCATCACGGTGATCTTCGCGGCCACCTCCTCGGCCCGCTCGGCCGAGCCCTGGTAGGTCAGCGCCACATCGGCGCCGTCCTCGGCCAGCCGCAGCGCGACGGCCGCCCCGATCCCCCGGCTGCCGCCGGTCACCAGGGCCACCTTGCCGTCGAGCGCCGCCGCACCGTTCATCGTCATGTCTCGGAATCTCCTCGTTCATCGTGGGCCGAGCGCGCCCCGGCCGGTGTGCCGGCCGGTGTGCCGCTCTCGGGGTACGGGTCGATCCTGGTCCGGATTCCTTGACGTCTCCGGCGGTATTCGGACGTTGCGTTCAATCTTCAACTACAACTCCGCACACCCCGGTGGCACCACCCCCGGACGGCAGTACGACCCGACCGCCGCACGAATCCGGCCCACGAGCGCCCATCCGCGCCCACGGGCGCGCCGAACGCGCCGGGCGGCCACCCCCGCGCAGGGGTGGCCGCCGGATCACGAGGGCGTCAGACGGTCAGCGTCTGGCCCGGGAAGATCAGGTCCGGGTCGGCGCCGATGGTGCGCGCGTTCTTGCCGTACAGGCCGTCGGTGTCGACGCCGAACTTGGCGGCGATGTCGCTCAGGGTGTCACCGCTCCTGACGGTGTAGCTGCCGCCGGAGGTGTTCCGCTCCGCCGCCGGAGCCGCCGGAGCCGCCTGCGCCGGCTTGGCCGACGGACGGCCCTGCGGGGCCTCCGGGGCATACGGCTTCGCCTTCGGGGCGGCGTGCTGGGCGGCCTTCGGGGCCGCCTTCGCGGAGCGCTGGGCCGGCTTGGCCGCCGGGGTGCCCGAGTCCGAGCCCGCGGTGGTGTCGACGGCGGCCGGGGCGCCGCCCTTGCTCAGGCCCGCCTTCTTGGAGCAGACGGGCCAGGCGCCCGGCCCCTGCGAGGCGAGCACCTTCTCGGCGACGGCGATCTGCTGCGCCCTGGTCGCCTGGTTGGCCTGGGGGGCGTACGCGGTTCCGCCGTACGCGGCCCAGGTGGAGGGGGTGAACTGCAGTCCGCCGTGGAAGCCGTTGCCGGTGCTGATGCTCCAGTTCCCGCCGCTCTCGCACTGGGCGACGGTGTCCCAGGCCGAGGTGGGTGCGGCGGAGGCCGAGGTGGCCGTGACGAGGCCGGCCACCGGCAGGGCCGCGACGGCGGCGCCCGCTACGACCGCCATCCGCAGGCGGTTGCGCTTCACGGTGGCGGTGGTGTCGGTGGCAGCGGCGGTCTCGTGACGGGAAGTCATGAATGTCCTCTCGACAAGCCCCGGGCGGGCAGGCGGAACCAGGCCCGGGACACGGGCCGGTCGGTCGCGCTCACCTCACTCGTCGGGCGGCCGGACACGTGTCGGACGTGCCGTGCCGCCCCGGTCACCTCCACTCGCCGACGGCCTGTTCGAGCCGGTCTCGTCGGCGGGCACCGCCCTCGCGCCGGGGGTCAGTCGGCGGGCCGTGCGTCGGGGTGAACCCGGGTGGCGCTCGTTGCGCCGCCAAGAAAGCTAGGGGCATGTGCGGGCCTCAGCAAGCAATTCTTGGTCTTCGCAGGTCAGTTGACTGTTACCGGCGGTATCGATCAAGAAACGGTGCCCGGTTCGACCGGGTTTGACCGCATTTTGAAGATCTAACGATCAATTTCCGTGCCCGCGCTCACATCTGTCCATTCGTGAGGTCCCGCACACCATCGACGGTCCGTCAGCACTAGCTGACGCGACGTCACCACGACATCCGGAGTTCCCGCTTCGGCGAAGCAGTTGAGTGGCATCCATCACCGACGGCACCCTCCGCGATCGCGCGAACGCGCTCAGCTACGACCGTCGAGCTCCGCGTCCCGCGCCAACAGCGCCGCCTGGACCCGGTTCTCGCAGCCCAGCTTGGCCAGGATCCGGCTGACGTACGTCTTCACCGTCGCCTCGCTCATGTGGATCCGGGCCCCCGCGTCCGCGTTGGACAGCCCCTCCCCGAGCAGCGCCAGCACCTCCAGCTCGCGCCCGGTGAGCACCTCCAGCCGGCGCCGCGCCTGCGCACCGCGGGCGGCCGCCGAGCCGCTGCGTCCGGAGGCCAGCGAGTCGACGATGTGCCGGGTGGCCGCCGGGGAGAGGAAGGCGTTCCCGCCGGCCGCCGCCCGGACGGCCTGGATCAGCTCGTTCGGCGCGGTGTCCTTGAGCAGGAACCCGGCGCCGCCCTCGGTCACGGCGCGCAGGACGTTCTCGCGCTCCCCGAAGGTGGTGAGGATGATCGCCCGCGCGCCGGGTGCGACCCTGCCGAGCTCCCCGAGCGCCGTCAGTCCGTCCATCACCGGCATCTGGATGTCCAGCAGGACGACGTCCACCCGGTGCGCCCGGGCCAGTTCCAGCGCCTCCCGGCCGTCGGCGGCCTCCGCGACCACCTCGATGTCCTCGGCCGACCCCAGGATCATCCTGATCCCGGCCCGGATGAGCGGCTCGTCGTCGGCGACGAGGACTCGGATCACGCTGGTCATTCCCCTCGAACAGTGAAGCGGCTGGGGCACCATCCTCACATCCCCGCCGCCGCCGTCTCCCGCCCGGGCCCGGCGGGCGGCGTCAGCCCTTCTTGACGTACTCCACCTTCTCCACCAGCACCCCGCCCTTGAAGCAGAACCGCGCCACGTGGTCGTCCGACCAGGAGTCGTCCGCCCCGGCCTTCGCCAGCGAGTACCAGCGGCAGTGCGAGCCCTCCGGCTTGGGCGGGCCCGCGTCCTCGAAGTCGGACGTGAAGAAGTCGTTGCCGGGCGGCAGCTGCCGCATCACCTCGGGCTTCGACTCGCCCACCCGGATCTGCTCGTAGAGCGACTGCGACACCGTCGAGTCGCTGGCACCCCGGACGAAGGCCACCACACCCCAGGCCACCAGGCTCGCCACGATCAGCGTGACCGCGCCCACCCCGGCCGCGCAGCCGAGCGCCGGGCGGCGCCGGCCGTCGTCCGTGCCGTCGACCGGCGGCAGGCCGGACATCCAGTCCTCCGCCGTCAGGGCGGCGGCGCCCTCGGCCTCCGCCCCCTCGTACGGGAGGACGGCCGCCAGCCGGAAGCCCTGCTCGGGGGTCGGTCCGGCGTGCACCATGCCGCCGACCAGCCGGGCGCGCTCCCGCAGGCCGGTGAGCCCCTGCCCGCCGCTCACCACCGCCCCCGCGCCGGCGCGTGCGCCGACCAGCTCCGGCGCGCCCGGGTTGGTGACCTCCACCACCAGGGCGTCCGGCTCGTACCGGAGCGCGACCGCGATCGGCGCGCCGGGGGCGTGCTTGTGCGCGTTGGTGAGCGCCTCCTGCACGATCCGGTACGCCGCGTGGTCGACGGCCGCCGCCAGCGGCCGCCGCTCGCCCTCGGTACGGAACGCCACCTCCGCACCCGCCGCACGGGAGGACTCCACCAGCCCCTCGACCCCGTCCACCCCGCCCCGGAGGGACGCCGGGCCCGGGGCACCGGCCGTCGGAGGCAGCGCCGTCGACTCGTCGTGCAGCACCCCGACCACCTCGCGCAGCTCGCGCATCGCGGCCACCGCCGCCTGCCGCAGCACCCCGACCGCCTCCCGCTGCCGGTCGCTGAGGGTGCGGTCCACCTCCAGCGCGCCCGAGTGCACGGAGATCAGTGCGAGCTGGTGGCCCAGGCTGTCGTGCATGTCCTGGGCGATCCGGTGCCGCTCGCGCAGCCGGGCCTGGTGCACCACCATCGCCCGCTCGCGCACCAGCTGGTCGTTGCGCTCGCGCAGCGCGTCCATCAGGGCCCGGCGCTGCGCCCGGTACCGGCTGTAGAGCGCGGGCAGCACCGCGAAGACCAGGAAGACGCCGAGCGAAACGCCGATGATCAGCTTCGACGCGCCGGATGCGCCGTCCTTGAGCATCCCGAACATGGAGAACATCAGATAGCTCAGCACGAAGGCGCCGACCAGCCGCCACACCCGGCTGATCCGCGCCCCGGCCGCCCAGCCCGCGCACACCAGCAGCAGTATCGGCCCGACCGACCAGCCCGCGATCGCCCCGGTCAGCACCAGCACGGTGGCCGGGAACCCGCGCCGCAGCACCCACAGCACGGCGACGGCGAGGCCGAAGAGCCACGCCAGACCGGTGCCGGCGACCACCTCCAGCAGCCCGGCGACCACGCCCAACAACAGGGCCGCCACCGCCTCGCCCACCACCCGCCGGGGCCGCCACGGCCCCGGGAGCGCCGTCTGTACCGCCTTCGACCAGGCCCGTGCGATTGCTTCCACCCATCGAGGCTAACCGGGTGGCCGCCCCGGCCGCGGTCACCCTTCGTCGCCGCCGGGCCCGACGAAAGTAGCCGTTCCGGAGCCGGGGCCCGGGCCGCCCTCCGTGCCGCCGTCTGTGCCGCCGTCCGGGCCGAAGGCCGTGAGCAGCAGCGCCACGTCGTCCACCCGCCCGGTCGAGCCGACCTCGCGGATCAACCGCTCGGCCAGCTCCTCCAGCTCCTCCCCCACCCGCCCGTGCGCCAGCGCCGCCCGCAGCCGGTCCACCCCCTGGTCGATCGGCAGCGCCGGATCCTCCACCAGCCCGTCGGTGTAGAGGGCGAGCACCGAGCCGGGCCGCAACCGCAGCTCGCTGACCGGGTACGCGGCGCCGTCGTCCACGCCGAGCAGCGGCCCGCCCGGGACGTACAGCGCCTCGGCCCGCCCGTCCGGGTGGCGCAGCACCGGCGGCAGGTGCCCGGCCCGGCCGATCCGCACGGTGCCGTCGGCGGGGGTGAGCCGGACCAGGCAGCAGCTGGCCAGCAGCCCGAGGTCGAGGTCCAGCAGTTGCCGGTTGGTGCGGGCGAGCACCTGGTCGGGCGGCTCGCCGCCGCTGGCGAAGGCCCGCACGGCGCTGCGCAGCTGGCCCATCGCGGCGGCGGCGCCGACGCTGTGGCCCTCGACGTCGCCGATCACCAGGGTGAGGTCGGCGCCGGTGACGATCGCGTCGTACCAGTCGCCGCCGATCTCCATCCCCTGGGTGCCGGGCAGGTAGCGGGCCGCGGTCCGGATGCCGGGCACCTGCGGCAGCCGGTGCGGCAGCAGGCCCTGCTGCAGGCCGCGGGCCAGGGCGAACTCGGCGTCGTAGAGCCGGGCGCGCTCCAACGCCTGGGCGATGAAGCCGCCGAGGCCGGTGAGCAGCCCGCGCTCCTCGACGGTGAAGGGGTGCACGCGGTCGAAGCCGAGGATGCAGCTGCCGACCGGCCGGCCGGAGGCGATGAGCGGCAGGAAGGCCCAGGCGCCCATCTCGTCCAGGGCGAGGCCCGGGTAGGCGGCGGCGAGTTCGCGCACGGACTCGAAGAAGATCGGGGTTCCGGTGCTGAGCGCCTCCGCGCCGGGGACGCGGGCGTCGAGCGGGGTGCCCTCGAAGCCGTCCAGGAAGCCGTCGGGGTAGCCGCTCTGCGAGACCAGGTGCAGCCGCTGCTCGCGCACCCCGTAGATGGCGAGTTCCTGGCCGCCGAAGGCCGGCAGGATCTCCTCGGCCACCGCCCGGCACACGTCGCGTACGGTGACGGCCTCGGTGAGCGCGCTGGCCAGCTGGAGCAGGTGGTAGGTGCCGCCGACGCCGCCCGCGCCGGTGCCGGCCGCGGCCGGGGACAGCAGGGCGGTGGGCGGCTCGGCCGCGCCCGGCGGGGCCTCGGCGGCGATCACCCGGGCGGTGACGCCGTGCGCGTCGGGGAAGAGCGAGAAGGCGAGCCAGCCGTTCGGCGGGCGGGCGGCCAGGAACGCGGTGGGCTGCTGGGAGAGCACGGCGGCGCGGTAGCGGTTCTCGTAGAAGGGGTCGGCGAGCCAGGGCAGCGTCTCCCAGGGGTGGCGGCCGACGAGGTCCGCCGCGCTCGCCCGCAGCAGCGGCTCGGCGGCCCGGTTGACGTAGCTGATCAGGCCGTCCGGGTCGAGCGCGAGGACGCCCTCGTGCAGCCGCTCGACGGCGGCCGCGGCGGCGGTCAGGGCGCGGACGTCCAGGACGGCGCCGACCAGACGGGTCCGGTCGTCGGAGATCGCGCCGGGCACCCGGGCCCACAGCTCCACCGGGTGCGGGCGGCCGGCCGGTCCGAGCACCCGCACCCGGGCGGCCAGCACCTCGCCGCGCTCCAGGGCGGTCCGGGCGGCGGCCCGGAACCCGGGCACGTCGCCGGGGGCGATCCGCCCGGTCAGGCAGCCCACCGTGCCGTCGAACTCGCCGGGCGCGAAGCCGAAGATCTCCAAGAACTGGACGTCCGCGGCGAGCGCCCCGGTGGCCACGTCCCAGTCGAACAGCCCGACCCGGGTGCTCGGCGCGGACGGCGGCGGAAGCTCCACCACGGCGGCGTCCTCGACCGGCTCCACCGGCTGCCCGGAGGCCGCCAACTCGGCCAGCCCGGCGCCGAGTCGGGAGGCGACGGCGGTCAGCTGCCCGCCCTCCCGGGCCGGCCCGCCCTCGTCCGCGGCCGCGGCCGGCCACAGCACGCTGAGCACCCCGAACCGCTCCCCGCCGTGCCCCACCGGCACGCAGGCGGAGACGAACTCGTACGGCAGGCCGACCGCGAGCTGGGGGAAGCGCCGCATGGTGTCCTCGGGGTCCGACAGCGCGACGCTCCGGCCGGTCCGGAAGCAGACCGCGACCGGCAGCGGCCCGGCCGCCGCGATGCGCCGGAACGGGCCCATGATCGACAACGGCACCCCCGCCAGGGTGCGCAGCACCAGCGACCGCCCGTCCCGCGACCGCAGGTACACCATCGCCGCGTACGCCCCGGTCGATCCCAGCACCCGCCGAACGGCCTCCGCCAACAGCTCGTCCCGCCGGTGATCCGCCTCCGGGGGCGCCACCTCGTCCGGGCCCGTCCCACGGACCGGCTCGCCGGCCCCGCCGGTCACCTGCGGATGGCGCATGCTCCCTTGCTACGTCCGCCCCGGAGCCGTGTCAAGGCGAACCCCCACCACCCCGGGCGCCCCATCGACCCCACCCGCACCACCCCGGGCGCCCCATCGACCCCACCCGCACCGGCCCGGACGCCGGATCCGTCCACGGCCCCGCTCCGCCGGGAGGGTGACGGGCTACGGCAGATCGGTGAGGTCGACCTCAACCGGGTACGGCACCACGGCCTTGACCAGCCCGGTGAACACCTCGCCAGCCCGGTACGACCGGCTCGCTTCATCCAACAGGTACGTGTGCACGACCGGCACCCGGCCCGCCGCCTGCTCCACCCGCCAGTAGTAGGGGATGCCCGCCGTGGCGTACTGGTCCAGCTTGACCACTCGATCGGTGGTCTCCGAGCCCGGTGAGACAACCTCGACCAGCAACAGCACGTGCTCCGGTCTGGTCAACGGCTCGTCGAAGGTGTCCGCGCGGTAGACCACCACGTCGGGCCGACGGTTGTTGAGCGGCGCGTCCGGCAGCCGCACGTCGAAGCCGGTGTCCGCGATCCACTCCTCACCGCCCGCCCCATCAAGGGCATTCGCCAAAAGACGCCCGAGCCGGTTGTGGCGCTTCGATGCGCCCGGACTCACAACGACCATCCCGTCGACGATCTCGATGCCCGCGCACTGTTCCTCCGTCCAGGAGTCGTACTCCTCACTGGTGATCTGCCGGTGCATCCACTCGGGTGCGATCATCTCGGCCGTCACGGCGTACCTCCCCGGTCTCATGAGGGGCCTGTGCTGTGCGCCACAGCCAGGTGCAACGCGGTGACAACTTCGGATGGTTCGGGGGCTGTTCGATATCCTCGCGGCGGGTGGCGGCGTCGTGGCCGCCGGGGGTGGAGGCGAGGGCCGTATGAAGTCGTCCGAGGAGCCGGCACAGGAGGCTTCCTGGCAGTGGGACGGGGAGGCGGACGGCGCGGCCGAGACGCCCGGCGACGTGATCGGCGGGGGCGGGGGCGGTCCCCGGCTGAGCCGGCGCGGGTTGCTGGTCGGGGCCGGGGTGCTGGCCGTGGGCGGCGCGGCGTGGGCGGTCACCGGCGCGCAGGGCGACGGGCCGGCACCGCAGCCTCAGCCGACCGCCCTCGCGGGGCCGACGCCGCTGTGGACGTACCGGGGACCGGAGGCGACGACCCCGGAACGGCTGCTCGTGCCGCCGGACCGGCCGGTCTTCCTGTCCAGGGCCGGCCTGCGGGCCCTCGACCCGGGCGACGGCGGCCCGAAGCGGCTGCTGAGCTTCGACCCGCCGCCGCCCAAGGACTGGCCGAGCGACCTCGAACGCCCCGCCGGAAACGTCGTGGTCTCGCGCGACTACCTCTACACCGCCACCTCCCGGGGCCACCTGGACGCCCACCACCTCACCGACCCCACCGCCGGTTGGAGCCTGCCGCTGCCCGACGATCTCCCGGGCGAGCTCCAGCTCACCGCCATGGCCGCCGGCGTCCTCTACGGCTGCGTCCTGGGCTGGCCCCGGGCGAACGGCACCGTGCCGAGCAGCCGGCTCTTCGCCGTGGGGCTGGAGGAACGGTCCCTGCTGTGGTCGCTCGCGATCGACCGTCAGGAGCGGCCGCTCGCCCGCGCCTCCGGCTACGGCGACCACCCGCTGGCCTGCGGCCGGTCCCTGGACACCGGCACCGAGCTGGTGGTCCGGGACGCGGCCACCGGCCGTGAGCTGTGGACCGCCCCGGCCGGCGGGGACCTGAGCTGGTGCACCGCCGTCGGGCAGGAGTTCCTCGTCCCGGACGGCAGCGGCGGTGTGCGCCTGCTGGGCGCCGACGGAAAGCCACGGTGGACCCACTCCCCCGCCCGGGGCGAGTCCTGGCGGGCGCTGGCGCCCGTCCCGGACGCCGTCCGGGTGTTCGTCCCGCGTGACGACGGCGTCGTCACCTGCCTCGACACGTCCGAGGGCCGGGTGCTCTGGTCCTGCAAGCTGCCGTTCCTGCTGGACCGCCGCAGCCGTCCGCTGCTCGACGGCGGCACGCTGTACGTCCCGGGGCCGGCGGCGGGCGGGGTCAGCGCGATCTACACCGCGACCGGCGTGCTGGGGTGGACCTTCCGCGATTCCGGCCCCGGCCGGAACGTCTGGAACCTCGCCTCCGGCGGGGGCCGGCTCTACGCGGGCCACGACGAGGTCCTGCACGCCCTCCCGCTGACCTGAACCGACCCGACCGACCCGATCCGACCGATCCGACCGGCCCCGCCCTCGGCGGCCCGACCAAGCGACAGGATGGCCCGGTGCAGGTACGCCCCATCTCCCCCGACAAGCTGGCCGAGCTGCTCGCCGACCGGATCACCGAACTGCCCGGCGCCGGCGAGCGGTGGCTGCGGATCGCCGTGGACGGCGCCGGGCCCGCCCGGCCCGAACTGCTGGCCGACGCCCTGGTGGAGCCGCTGCGGCTGCGCGGCCGCCCCACCCTGCGGGTGTCGGCGGCGGACTTCCTGCGCCCGGCGTCGATCCGGCTGGAGTACGGCCACCACGACGCGGACGCCTTCCACGACCTCTGGCTGGACGACGGCGCCCTGCTGCGCGAGGTGCTGGACCCGCTGGAGCCGGGTGGCAGCGGCCGGGTGCTGCCCTCGCTGCGCGATCCGGCCACCGACCGCTCGACCCGAGCCCCGTACGTCCGACTCCCGCCCGGCGGCGTGCTGTTGTTGGACGGCGCGCTGCTGCTCGGCCGCTGGCTGCCGCTCGAACTGACCGTCCACCTCGCGCTCTCTCCGGCCGCACTGGCCCGCCGCACCCCGGCCGACCGGCAGTGGACACTGCCCGCCTTCGCCCGCTACGAGGCGGAGACCGGGCCCGCCGAGGCCGCCGACCTCACCGTGCGGGTGGACGACCCGCGGCACCCCGCCCTGGTCGTGCGGCCGTGACGGCCGGGGCCGGTCCGCGCTGGCAGTAGGGGCACCAGAACACCGCGCGGTCCCGTGGGGCCTCGCCCTGGCGGCCGGTCAGCACGGGCGTGACGCAGCGTGGGCAGGGCCGCCCGGCGCGGCCGTAGACCCAGTGCCGGTAGCCGGGCCGGCTGTCACCGGTGGTGATGTGGCCGGGGCGCAGCTTGTTGGCGTCGAGCATCTGCCGGGCGCGTTCCACCAGCCGGTCGGGGTGCGGGACTTCGCCGACCTCGGTCCACGGGGTCACGCCGGCGACGAAGCACAGTTCGTTGGCGTAGACGTTGCCGATTCCGGCCAGGTTGCGCTGGTCGAGCAGGGCCTCGACGAGTGGCCGGGCCGGGCGGGCGGTGAGCCGGCGGACGGCCTCGACCGGGTCCCAGTCGGGGCCGAGCAGGTCCGGGCCGAGGTGGCCGACGGCCCGGCGTTCCTCGGTGGTGCGCAGCAGCTCGACGACGGGC
Organism: Kitasatospora sp. NPDC023176; assembly: GCF_055560495.1. Taxonomy (NCBI): domain Bacteria; kingdom Bacillati; phylum Actinomycetota; class Actinomycetes; order Kitasatosporales; family Streptomycetaceae; genus Kitasatospora; species Kitasatospora sp. NPDC023176. Next base: position 75,862 of record NZ_JBVHIP010000030.1, read on the forward strand.
AGCCGGTAGCCGACGGCGGTGCCGTGCTTGGTGCCGAGGACGGCACGGATCTGGAAGGCGGGGCCGCCGGTCCAGCGCTCGCCGGGGCGGTAGACCTCCCAGTGGCCGTCCATCCGCAGGTGGGTGTGCAGGGTGAGGCCGCCGTCGAGGCGGGTGAGCAGGTGCTTGCCGCGCGGGCGGACCTCCAGTACCCGGCGCCCGGCGAGGGCGGCGGTGGCGTGCGCGGGCACCCGCAGCTCGGCGCTGGTCAGCAGCTGCCCGGCGAGGGCCTCGTGCAGCCGGGCCGCCACGCGGTAGATGGAGTCACCTTCTGGCATGACTCCATTCTGGTCCGCGTGGCGGCCCGGCGCGGCGCCGCCCCCGGTGGCCGCTCCGCTACTCCTCGGCCGTCCGGCCCTCGCGCACGACGACCACCGGGCAGGGCGCGTGCTCGGTGACGTGGCGGCTGACCGAGCCGAGCAGGACGCCGGAGAAGCCGCCGAGGCCGCGGCTGCCGACGACCAGCAGCGCGGCGCCCTTGGCGGCCTGCAGCAGGGCGCCCGCCGCGTTGCCGGGCAGCACGTTGCGGGTGACCGGCACGCCCGGGTCGGCGCCGACCACCTTGGTGACGCTCTCGGAGAGCGTCTGGCCGGCCAGCACCTCCGGGTTGAAGGAGACGTCGGTGGGGGCGGCCGTCCCACCCCAGCCGTAGAAGACGGGGTACTCCCAGGCAGCGACGGCGTTGACGGTGCCGCCGACGGCCTTGGCGTAGTCGACGGCCCAGCGCAGCGCCTGCTCCGAGGCGGGCGAGCCGTCCACGCCGACGACGATCCGGGGTTTGCCACTCATGCGGTTACTCCTTCACTTGGTCCGGGGTGGTCCTGCTGGGTTCCGACCCACCGAACAGATCGAATCGGACGAGCGGTCGATGTCCGCCGGGCCGTCCGGGTGATTCGCCGCGCTGCCGCGGACCCGGCGGCCGACCTCAACTGCGGTAGGCCGACCAGGCGTCGGACATCCGCTGGGCCTGCCCGGGGGTGAACCCGCTCATGCAGGAGTCGTAGCTGTAGTCCATGAAGTTGTGGATCGGGTCCAGCCCGCCGCCGGGGCAGCTGTGCCGGCCCTCGGGGCAGCCGTAGGCGGCGCCGCGCTCGGGCGGGGTGTCGTCCACGTAGTCGCCCGGGGGCAGGCAGCCGCCCTGGAAGGTGTGGAAGAGGCCGAGCCAGTGGCCGGTCTCGTGGGTGGCGGTGTTGCCCTCGTTGTAGTGGGTGGCGGGGCCGCCGGGCAGCGAGTCGTCCAGGACCACCACGCCGTCGTCGGCCGGGTCGGAACGGTAGGCGTTGGGGAAGGTCGACCAGCCGAGCAGGGACTGCCCGAGGTGGGCGGTGTAGAGGTTGAGGGTGCCCTGGTCGCCCTTGCGCAGGGCGCTCTTCATCGCCCTCTCGGCGCCGGAGCCGGGGGTCATGCCGGTGTACCAGCCCGCGTTGTCGGTCCAGTCGGTGCCGACCAGCTCGAAGTGGAACCGGGTGGGGGCGTTGCCCTCGCCCTGGCCGCCGTAGGTCGCGTTGAGGTGGTCGATCTGGGCGGTGACCACGCCCCCGTCCAGCCGGCCGGCGTCCCCGGAGTGGATCACGTGGACGTACACCGGGACGGTGGTCGGGGCGGCGGCCAGCTGGACGTGGGCGGGGCCGAGCTCGGCGAGCCGGTGGTCCAGGTCCGCCTGCATCGCCCGGGCCTCGCCGACGCTCACCGCGTTCGGGTCCCGGCCCGCCTGGCTGCCGGCCGGCTTGCGCGCGGCGGCGTCGGCGTCAGTGCCGGCGGCGGCGCAGACCGCCGTCGCCACCGCACGGTGCGCGGCCGGAGCGGCGAACTGGCTCAAACCGGCCGCGGCGACCAGCGCGGCGGCGCAGGGGAAGAGGCGGGGGGCACGTGAGCGCACCCGGGCAGTACGGCGCATCAGCGCTCCTGACGGGGAAACAGGGGAGTTGCCGGGGGGTCGGCCGCGCCTCGGGGACGCCCACCGGCGACCGGCGCCCGGCGGCGGCCCGCCCGAGACTACGACGCCGGGAAGTCGATCTCCCGCAGGGCGCGCGCGGAGGCCCGGTCGAGTACCACGGCCGACGCACAGCCGGCCGGCGGCCGCCCCTGCTCCGTCCCCTCGCCCAGCAGCAGCCCGCGCAGCCGGGCGGCCGCGCCGCGGTGCCGGGCGAAGGCGTAGCGCGAGACCCACCGCCCGCGCCGCCGCTGCCCGGCCCGGGCCTCGGCCGGGTCGGCGTCCAGCAGCAGCAGGTGCACCCGGCGCCCCTGCCGGGCGGCGGCCCGGACCAGCCAGGTCCGGACGAAGGGCAGCGTGCCGCAGTCGTGCACCGCCAGTGCCCCGCCGTCCAGCACGGCCCGGCGAAGCCGCCGGTAGTGGGCGAGCCGGGCCAGCGGGCGGTACAGCGCGTACGGGAGGCCGCCGGGCAGCCGGGCCGCGTACTCCTCGCGGACCACCTGGGAGTCGACCAGCGGGGCGCGGACGCAACGGCGCATCAGGGTGCTCTTGCCGCTGCCGGGCAGTCCGGTGACCACCAGCAGGTCACCGGCGGGGTAGTGCAGGGCGGCCGGGCCGGGGCCGCGCAGCTCGTGCACTCCGGTGCGGACCACGCGTACAGGACGGTCCCCGAGGCGACGGCCCCCGACGCGACGCTCTGCGACACGACGGCCCCCGGCAGCGCGGGGCGGCGGCACCCGTGGCGCCGCCGCCCGCGGTACTCGTGTGCCCGTCACCGGCCCTCTGCCCTCCGCTCCCGCCGCCGTTCCCCTCCCCGTAGCATGGCGGATGGCCAAGAACGAGTAAAGACCCGTGGTCAGAGCGGGGGCGAAGGGCCGCCGCCGGATCCGTCAGCCCAGCTGCGGGGCGACCCGGGACGCGACCAGCTCCAGGTGGTCGAGGTCGCCCAGGTCGAGCACCTGGAGGTAGACCCGCTCGCTGCCGACCGCCGCGTACCGGCCGAGCTTCTCCACGACCTCGTCCGGGGTGCCGGCCAGGCCGTTCTCCTTCAGCTCGGCCACCTCGCGGCCGATCACGGCGGCCCGGCGGGCCACCTCGGCGTCGTCCCGGCCCACGCAGAGCACCAGGGCGTTGGAGTACACCAGCTCGTCGGCCGATCGGCCGGCCCGCTCGACGGCGGCCCGCACCCGGCCGAACTGGGCCGCGGTGTCGTCCACGGAGGCGAACGGCAGGTTGAACTCGTCGGCGAAGCGGGCCGCCAGCGCCGGAGTGCGCTTTGGACCCAGGCCGCCGACCAGCACCGGGATGCGCTCCTGGACGGGCTTGGGCAGCGCGGGCGAGTCGGTCAGCGTGTAGTACTCGCCGGCGAAGTCGAAGGTGTCGCCGAGCTTGGTCCGCCACAGCCCGGTGATGATCTCCAGCTGCTCCTCCAGCCGCCCGAACCGCTCTTTCGGGAACGGGATGCCGTACGCGGCGTGCTCGGCCTCGTACCAGCCAGCGCCGAGGCCGAACTCGACCCGGCCGCCGCTCATCGCGTCGACCTGGGCGACCTGGATCGCGGTGACGCCCGGCAGCCGGAAGGTGCCGGCCGTCATCAGGGTGCCGAGGCGGATGGTGCTGGTGTCGCGGGCCAGGCCGGCCAGGGTGATCCAGGCGTCGGTGGGGCCGGGCAGGCCGTCGACGTCGCCCATCTTCAGGTAGTGGTCGGAACGGAAGAAGGCGCTGAACACGCCGAGCTGCTCGGCGGTGCGGGCGACCGAGAGGAGGGTGTCGTAGCTCGCGCCCTGCTGGGGCTCGGTGAAGATGCGGAGATCCATGCGGGCCATTCTGGTACGGACCGCCCGTTCGGGAACGCAGGGAACCGGCCATGCCACGGAACGTCCCGAAGGTGGCCAAGGTCTCAGCACGGAACCGTCACGGCCCGGCTCGCCCCCTCGGCGGCTCGCCTACCGTGGACGGATGTTCGCGACCCCCGACGAGTCCTTCCGGCGCTCCCCCGACGAACCGGCCGGCTGCCCGCTGCCCGGCATCGTGGCCGCCTTCACGCCCCGGCTGGCCGAGTTCGCCTTCGAGCCCGGCTTCGTCGCGGCCGTCGACCAGCACGCGGCGATGCTGCGCGAACTGCTGTACGCCCAGGGGCCGGAGCTGGCGCCCCGGCCCCTGGACCGTGAGGAACTGTCGGACTACGCGCTGGGCTTCCTGGACGCGCTCACCGAAATCGGCTGGCGGGAGCCGGTGGGCTACGACTACGCCGTCACCCGGCTGACCGCGATCTGCTGGCTGGTGCGCGACCAGGGCCTGCTGGAGGTCTGAGGACCGCCGCCTCGGCTGAGGACCGCTACCTCGGCTGGTCGCCCTCGGTCCCCGGCGGATTGCCCGGGCCGGCCTGGGTGGTCGGCCGGACCGGCTGGTTGGTCAGCGCGTCCGAGCGGCCCGCCTGGTACGCGGTGCCGCGCAGCCGGGCGGTCTCCTGCTCGGCGTTGTCCAGCCACCGCTCCCAGCGCTGGCGCATCGGCATGATCAGACCGCCGCCGACACCGACCACCAGCACACCGGTGACGGTGGCGAGCGCGGCGATCAGCACCGGACCGGTGACCGCGGTCGCGATCCCGGCCTGGCCGAGCGCGGCGATCACCCCCAGCGCCACGATGAACGCCCAGGCCACGGTGGAGACCGTACGGCCGTACGAGGTGCCGGAGAGCGCGTTGCCGACGATGTCGCGCACGCCGTTGGCGATGGCCATCGCCACCACCACGATCGCCACCGCGACGATGCCCCTGGGCAGCCAGGCGACGATGCTGTGGATCATCACGCTGATCGGGTTCGGGCCGAAGACGCCGAACGCCAGCTGCAACGCCATCAGCAGGATCGCGTAGTAGACGATCTTGCAGAGGATGCCGGTCATGTCGTACTTCGAGCCGCTCAGGTAACGGGCCATCCCGGCCCGCTCGGCGACCTTCTCCGAGCCGACCCGGCGCAGCACGCGGTCCAGGAGCCGGGCGATCGCCTTGGCCACGAACCAGCCGATGGCCAGGATCACCAGGAAGGCGATGAACTGCGGAATGACCTTGGCGATCTTGCCCCAGGCCTGGGTGAAACCCGACCCGAAGTCGACGGAGAGTGCGAGCTGCTGAGCCACGGAGTCCTCCACTCGGTGCCACGGCGCCACGAGCGGCGCAGGCGACCCCCCACCCTTCGTGGATAGCAGCAGCCCGCCCCGCCCGCGCGCGCCCGGGTGTCCGGGATGGTCCCGTCGGGTGAACACCCCCGCCGTCCGCACGCGTACAGTGGCGGTCCAGACCGAGAGGTGAGGGGCCACGGTGACGGAGCCGGACGGTGCGCAGGTGATCGGAAGCGACACGGACACGGGCACGGTGCTACACCGGGCGCTGCAGTGGCGGGTGCGCCCCGCCACCCCCCGGGCCGCCGTCCTCGTCCTCCACGGCGGCGAGGAACACAACCTCACCCGGCCCCGGCGCCTCAACCTCCCCCTGCTGCGCATGCACGGCTTCCTGCGCGCGCTCACCAGGGAGACCGCGGCCGACGCGATCGCCATCGGCACCGTCCGCTACCGCCACCGCGGCTGGAACGGCGCCCGCGCCGACGCCGCCCGGGACGCGCTCACCGCCCTCGACGACCTCACCGAGACGCTCGGCCCGGTGCCGACCGTCCTGGTCGGCCACTCCATGGGCGGCCGCGCCGCCCTCCGGGCCGCCGGCCACCCCACCGTCACCGGCCTGGTCGCCCTCGCCCCCTGGTGCCCCGCCGAGGACCCCTGCGACCAGCTCGCCGACCGTGACGTCCTACTCCTGCACGGCGACCGCGACACCGTCACCGCGCCCGCCGACACCCGCGCCTTCGCCGCCCGCAGCCGCGCCGCCGGCGCCCGGGTCTGCGGCTACACCGTCGCCGGCAGCGGCCACGCCATGCTCCAGCGCATCCCCGACTGGCACCGCGCCACCACCCGCCTCACCACCGCCCTCCTCGGCCTCCACCCCCTCCCTGCCGAAACCGCCTCCGCCCTCGCCCTCCCGCCCACCTCCCCCGAGGCCCTCTCCCTCCTCCTCCCCCGCCAACCCCGCACCGCCCCCGCCCACGCCTGAGCCCGCCCGACCCCCGCAAGGGCGCGGGAGCCACACCCACCCCCACCCCCGGGGGAGCGGTCGGGTGGATGTGCTCGATTCGCGTCGGCGGGTGGCGCCGGGTGCCAGGGCCTGTCCTCACACTCCCGGCTGCGGGGCGGGGGCGGGGAGGCGGCCGGCCAGGAGGGCGTGGCCGAGGGGGGTGGGGCGGTGGGTGACGGTGCGGCCGGTGCGGTCCTTGGTGGTGAGGCCGGAGTCGGCGAGGACGGTGGCGTGTTCGCTGGCGGAGGCGGTGGAGATGCCGAGGAAGCCCGCCAGGTCCTTGGTGGAGCACGGTCCGTGGGTGGCGATGGTCTCCAGGGCGGCGGCGCGGGTCTGGCCGAGCAGGGCGGTGAGGGTGCGGCTCGGGGTGGGTTCGGGCTCGGGCTGCAAGGGGCCGCCGATCCTCGCCGGGTAGAGGAGGACGGGCTGCTGCCGCGGGTCCTCGAAGCGGGCGATGACGGGCCGGCGGGGGCCGAACACGCAGGGCTGGAGCAGTAGTCCGCGGCCGTCCAGCCGCAGGTCGTGCCGGCAGCCGCCGACCAGCGGGAAGCTGAGCACCGGGCGGCGCCAGGACAGCGCCGGGTGCAACGAGGCGAGGACCTGGTCCGGTTCGGTGATCCGGCGGCGACGGCCGTGCTCGGTGGTGACGATGGTCTCGATCTGCCGCCGGTAGGGGTCGATCGCGCGGGTCTGGTAGTCGGCGGTGACGTTGCCGAGCAGCTTCCTGGCCTGCCGGTCGCCCGCCGCCACGCCGCGCGCGAAGGCGCTCAACTGCCGTTCCCCGCCCACCGATCGCAGGTGGCCGCGGAGCGGCTCCTCGGGCGCCTCGGCGGTGGCGCTCTCGGTCGCGCCGGGGTCGCGGCGGACGGTGAGGAACTCCGGGATCGCCGAGGAGGTGTAGAGGTCGAAGAGCAGCGCGGTGCGCGGGTTCCAGGAGGCCCGCAGGCGGTTGCGCCAGACCTGGAAGCGCGGATCGCAGCGGCCGCTGACCAGGGCGTGCACACTGAGGGACAGTTCCATCGACATGTCCGGGCGCTCGGCCACCCGGGTGCGGTCGAGGTCGTCCGTACCGAAGAAGATTCGCAGCACGGACAGGATCGTCACCCCGCCGGCGGCCGGACCGCAACACCGTTCGGCGAGAACCGAATCCCTTGCCCCGCGGCCACGGCCCGGGCAGGCTCGGGGGCCCGGCCGGGTGCCCCGGGTGACGGACCGGGGCACCCGGCCGACGTACGGGCCACGGGCACGGGCCCGCCCACCGGGCCCGGACCGCGTCCCACTTAAGGACGTGGCGGGCGGTCAGCCCAGTTCGGCCGCGGACTCCACGACGACCCCGTAGAGGTCCCCGATGGTGGCGAGCGCGCCCTGGTGGATCTGGGCGGCGGTGAGCTCCGCGGCGCCGGACCGCAGCGGGCGGGTGGCGCAGGCGTCGGCGACCACGGTGGGGCGGTTGCCGCGCAGGAAGGCGCCGGCGGTGGTGAAGGCCACGCACAGGTGGGTCATGAACCCGGCGATCACCACGTCCTGGTTGCCCGCCGCGTCCAGCAGCTCGCCCAGCTCGGTGCCGACGAAGGCGTCCGGCGCCTGCTTGACCACCACCCGCTCGCCCTCGGCCGGGGCCACGCTCGGGTGGATCCGCCCGATCTCGGCGCGGATGTCGTACGGGGTGCCCTCGCCGCCGTCGTTGATCACGTGGACGACGGTGGCACCGGCCGCCCGGGCCCGGGCGAGCAGGTCGGCGCCCGCGTCCAGGGCCTCGCGCCAGCCGGTCAGCTCCATCACGCCACGCGTGTACGCGTTCTGGTAGTCGATCAGGACGAGGGTGGCCGCGGCGAGCGGGGCGGGCTGGTCGTCGAGGCCGTTGAGGGTGCGCAGGGTGGTGCTGGGCATGGCTGTGCCGCCTTCGTGATTCGGGGGGTGTCTGCGCAGGTCACGCCTGGTGCGGCCTGCCGCTGGAAACGCTACGGGCGGGCCCGGCATGGCGGCAATGCCGTCTAACATGCAGATTCCGACATCAGGGGCGGCACAGAGGGGGAGCCCGTGGAGAGCGCGCAGCGGCTGATCGTCATCGTCCTGTTCGAGGGCGTGGACCTGCTGGACGTCACCGGGCCGCCGGAGGTGTTCTCGCTGGTCCGGCGGGAGAGCGGGGACACCACCGGCTACCGGGTGGTGCTGGCCGCCGAGACCTCCGGCCCGGTCACCACCGCCGCCGGGGTGCGGATCCTGCCCGACCTCACCTTCGACCAGGCCGCCGCCGCGGGCGGCATCGACACCCTGCTGGTGCCCGGGGCCGTGGAGGTCGACGAGGCCCGCAGGGTCCGGGCGCTGACCGACCCGGCCGTGGTCGAGCACGTCCGGACGCTGGCCGCCCGCTCGCGCCGGGTCGCCTCGGTCTGCGTCGGCGCCCACCTGCTGGCGGCCGCCGGGCTGCTGGAGGGCAAGCGGGCCACCACCCACTGGTCGACGGCGGGCCAGCTGGCCGCCGAGTACCCCGGGATCGAGGTCGACGCCGACCCGATCTTCATCCGCGCGGGCGAGGTGTGGACGGGCGCGGGCATCAGCGCCTGCCTGGACCTCTCGCTCGCTCTGGTCGCCGAGGACTTCGGCGAGGAACTCGCCCTGCGGGTCGCCCGGCAGCTGGTGATGTACCTCAAACGCCCCAGCGGCCAGAGCCAGTTCAGCGTCCCGCTGGAGCCGGTCTCCACCACCCGGCGGATCGAGGAGCTGCGCCACCACGTCCTGCGCAACCTCTCCGGCCGGCTCACCGTGCCGGAACTCGCCGCCCACGCGCACCTCAGCGAACGGCAGTTGGTCCGGATCTTCAAGACCGAACTGGGCACCACGCCGAGCGCCTACGTCGAGTCGGCGCGGGTCGAACTCGCCCGCCACCGGCTGGAGTCGGGCGACGACACGCTCGAACGCATCGCCACCGCCTGCGGTTTCGGCACCACCGACACCCTGGTGCGGGCCTTCCGCCGCCGGCTGGACACCACGCCGACGGACTACCGGCAACGCTTCCGCACCGGCCCGGACACGGCCAAGACCACGACCACGGACACGGACACGGACACGACCGTCGCACCGCCGGCAGCAGCGCTGCCGGCCGTCACACCGCCGGCAGCCGCACCGTGAACACCGTCCGGCCGGGCCGGCTGGCCGCCTCGACCGTGCCGCCGTGCGCCTGGACCACGGCCCGGACGATGGCCAGGCCCAGCCCGGTCGAACCGGTGGCGCGGGAGCGGGCGCGGTCGCCCCGGACGAAGCGCTCGAAGACCCGTTCCAGCAGCTCCGCCGGGATCCCCGGGCCCTCGTCGACGACACTCAACTCCACCTGATCGGCGGCGAGTTCGAGACGCAGTTCGACCGCCGTACCGGCCGGGGTGTGGGTACGGGCGTTGGCCAGCAGATTGGCCGCCACCTGGCTCAGCCGGTGCTCGTCCCCGCGCACCAGCACCGGCTCCTCCGGCAGCACCAGGCGCCAGCGGTACTCGGGGCCGGCCGCCCGGGCGTCGGCCACGGCGTTGAGCGCGATCCGGGTGAGGTCCACCTCCTCCTCCGCCAGTGGGCGGCCCGCGTCCAGGCGGGCGAGCAGCAGCAGGTCCTCGACGATCGTGCCCATCCGCAGCGCCTCGGCGTCGATCCGCTCCAGCGAGTGCCGCACCTCGCCGGGCACCTCGCCGGGGTGCCGCAGCGCCAGCTCGGCATGGCCGCGGACGGCCGCCACCGGGGTGCGCAGCTCATGGCTGGCGTCGGCGGCGAAGCCGCGCAGCCGCTCCTCCACCGCGTGCCGACGGGCCAGCGCGTCGCCGACGTGGCCGAGCATCCGGTTGAGCGCCGCGCCGACCCGGCCGACCTCGGTGCGCGGATCGTCGTCCGGCACCCGCTCGGCAAGCAGCACCTCGCCGCTGGCCAGCGGCAGCGCGCTCACCCGCTCGGCCATGCCCACCACCCGGCGCAGCGGGCGCAGCGACCAGCCGACCCAGACCGCCCCGGCGGCGCCGGCCGCGGTGACGGCGATCGCGAAGACGGTCAGTTCGAGGGTCTCCAGCCGCTCCACGGTGTCCTCCGCCGGGCGCAGCGGCAGCCCGCTGACCAGCACGTCGCCGTCCATGCCGGCCACCGCCCGGACCCGGTAGCGGCCCAGGGCGCCGCCGAGGTCCAGGGTGCGGGCCGGGCCGCCGGCCGGCAGGGCGGCCAGTGCGCGTTGCCGGTCGGGGGTGAAGGAGACCCGGTCGTCCGCGTCGTCGGGGTGGTCGACGTCGTCGGCGTCCCCGTCGACCACCCCGGCGGCGGTGACCCGGCCGCCGAGCAGCCGCACGCCCAGGGTGCCGGGGGTCTGGGCCCGGGTGTCGGGGCCGGAGCCGGCGCCGGTGTGCTCCAGGCTGGCGGCGTAGCGGCCGCCGGCCTCGGCGAGCTGCTGGTCGAGCCGGTCGACCAGGAAGTGGCGCAGCGCGGCGGCGGTGGCGAAGCCGACGGCGGCGCAGGTGACCACCAGCAGCACCAGCAGGCCGGCGATCAGCCGGGCGCGCAGGGTGCGGGGCAGCAGTTTGCGGAGCGCCGGTCGGCGGGGCAGCATCCTGCGGAGCGCGGCCGCTCCGGTGCGGACCGTCACTGCGCGGCCTTGATCAGGTAGCCCGCGCCGCGCACGGTGTGGATCATCGGGCTGCGGCCGGCGTCCAGCTTCTTGCGCAGGTAGCTGATGTACAGCTCCACGATGTGCGCCTGCCCGCCGAAGTCGTACGACCAGACCGCGTCCAGGATCTGGGCCTTGCTGAGCACCTGCCGGGGGTGGCGCATCAGGTGGGCGAGCAGCGCGTACTCGGTCGGGCTGAGCTCGATGGTCTCGCCGCCGCGGGTCACCTCGCGGGCCCGGTCGTCCAGGACGAGGTCGCCGAGCACCAGGGCGTGCGCGGGCGGGCGGCGCGGCCCCTCCGTCGGGGCGGCGCGGCGCAGCAGCCCGCGCAGCCGCACCATCACCTCGGCCAGGCTGAACGGCTTGGTCACGTAGTCGTCACCGCCCGCCGCGATGCCCGCGATCCGCTCCTCGACGGCGTCCCGGGCGGTCAGGAACAGCACCCGCACCTCGGGCTGGGCGGCGTGCACCCGGCGCAGCACCTCCAGGCCGTCGAGGTCGGGCAGCATCATGTCGAGCACCACCGCGTGGGGCCGCCACTGTGCCGCCTCCCGGACGGCCTCCAGGCCGGTGGTCGCGCCGCGGGCCTGCCAGCCCTCGTAGCGGACGGCGCCGCAGACCACCTCCACCAGGTCCGGCTCGTCGTCGACGACCAGGACGCGCCAGTCCGGGCGGTCGTCCCGGCGGTCGTCCGCGCGCTCGCCCGGGCGGTCGTCCCGGCGGTCGGCGCTGTCGTCCATGCTGCTCCCTCGGCTCGGTGGCGGACGGCGGACATTCTGGCCCGCCGCGATGAGAAACCCGTGAGATCGCCGAACCTGGTTCGTGAACCCTCACATGGCCGCTGACCTGCGGCGATGGTGCCCCCTACGGGCTTGGGGGGCGGACTCCCTCAGAGGTGACTCAGAGCTTGCGGTGCCATCGTGGACCGCCCCGGCGGGGCCGTGCCGCCGCCGGGAGCCAAGGAGGATCCGCGATGAGCACTGCCACCGTACCGAAGTCCCGGCAGGCGCCCGCCGGCCCGCGTCACCGGGCCGCGGCCCGCCCGCCGCTCGCGCTGCCGCCGGGCGCGGCGCTCGGCCTGATCGCCGCCGGCGCACTCGGCGTGCTCGGCCTGTGGTGGGTGAACACCGCCGCGGTGGTCGGCGCGGCCGGCTGGCTGACCGGCGCCGGGCGGATCGCCGGACTGCTCGCCGGGTACGCCGCGCCGGTGCTGCTCCTGCTGATGGCCCGGCTGCCGCCGGTGGAACGCGGGGTCGGCGCCGACCGGCTGGCCCGCTGGCACGCGTACGGCGGCCGCTGGCTGGTCGGCCTGGTCACCGTGCACCTGCTGACCGTGATCTGGGGCTACGCGCTCACCGACGGACGCGGGCCGGTCGGCGAGGGCGTCGAGATCGTCTTCCACTACCCCGACATGCTCAAGGCCACCGCGGGCACCCTGCTGATGCTCGGCACCGGCGCGGTCTCCGCCCGGGCGGCCCGGCGCCGGCTCTCCTACGAGACCTGGTACTACCTGCACCTGGCCACCTACCTCGCGGTCGCACTCGCCTTCGCCCACCAGCTGACCACCGGCGCCGACCTCGGCGGCGGCCCCGGCCGGGCCGGCTGGTACGCGCTCTACTTCGGGACGGCGGCCCTGCTCGGCTGGTACCGGCTGCTGTGGCCCTGGCTGCTCGACCGGCGGCACGGGCTGAAGGTGGCCGAGGTGCGGCCGGAGGGCCCCGGCGTGGTGTCGCTGTTCCTGTCCGGCCGGCGGCTGGACGAGCTCCGCGCCGAGCCCGGCCAGTTCTTCCGACTCCAGTTCCAGGCCCCCGGACTGCGCTGGGCCGCCAACCCGTACTCGCTGTCCGCACCGGCCCGCCCCGACTTCCTCCGGTTCACCGTCAAGGACCTCGGCGGGCACAGCGCCGCCGTCGCCCGGCTGCGGCCGGGCACCAGGGTGCGGGCCGAGGGACCGTACGGGGCGTTCACCGGACGGCGGCAGCGGCAGCGCCGGGTGCTGCTGCTCGGGGTGGGCGTCGGGATCACCCCGCTGCGGGCGCTGTTCGAGACCCTGCCGGGCGAGGTCACCCTGGTACAGCGGGCCCGGCGCGCCGAGGACGTGCTGTTCCGGGCCGAGCTGGCGGAGGTCGCCCGGCAGCGCGGCGCGGTGGTGCACGAGCTGCTCGGCTCGCGCGAGCAGGTCGGGGACCTCGGCGCGGCGCTCGCCCGGCTGGTGCCGGGGCTGGCCGAGCACGACGTCTACCTGTGCGGGCCCGAGGCCGTCACCGAGGAGGCCGTGCGCGCGCTGCGGGCGGCCGGGGTTCGGGCGGGGCGGATCCACCACGAGTCCTTCGTCTTCTGAGCCTGATTCCGAGCTTGATCCCGAGCTCGATTCCCCGCCTGCTTCCCCGCCTGCTTCCGAGCCTGCTTCCGAGCCTGAGCACACCAGGAGTTGTCCATGCGCCGAGCCGTCGTCACCAGTGCCGCCACCGCTGCCGGGGTGGTGCTGCTGCTCTCGCTCAAACCGCACCAGGCGACCGGGTCCGCGCCGGTGATCAGCTCGGGAGCGGGATCCTCGTCGGGGTCGGGCTCGTCATCCGGGACCGGCTCCGGGACCGGCGCCACATCGGGCTCCGGGACCCCGGGTGCCGCCGACACCTCCGCCTCCCCCACGTCGGCGCCCGCGCCCGCCGGCGGCGGTGCCACCCGGAAGATCAGCGGGGACACCGTCAACACCCGGTACGGGCCGGTGCAGGTGCAGGTCACCCTCGCCGGGAGCCGGCTCACCGGCGTCGACGTGGTCAAGTACCCCACCGAGGACCGCCGGGACCGCGAGATCAACACCGACGCCCTGCCCACCCTCAACCAGGAGGCGATCTCCGCGCAGAGCGCCCAGATCGACGCCGTCAGCGGCGCCACCTACACCAGCGACGGCTACATCCGCTCGCTGCAGAGCGCCCTCGACCGGGCGAAGGGCTGACCGCCGGTGCTGCGGCACGCCGAGCCCGTGATGGGCACCGTCTTCTCCATCGCCGTCCGCGACCCCGGGCCCGACCTGCCCGAGGCGCTGCGGCGGATCACCGAACGGCTGCACCGGATCGACGCGGTGTTCTCCACCTACCGGCCGGACAGCGACATCAGCCGGCTCGACCGGGGCGCACTGGCTCTCGCCGACTGCGATCCCGAGGTCCGCACGGTGCTCGACGCCTGCCGCGAGGTCACCGCCGAGACCGACGGCTACTTCACCGAACGGCCCGGCGGACGGCTCGACCCCAGCGGCTGGGTCAAGGGCTGGGCCGTCGAGGAGGCCGCCCGACTGCTGCGTGCCATCGGCGCCCGGCAGTTCTGCGTCAACGGCGGCGGGGACGTCCAGACCTCCGGCGGGCCGTGGCGGATCGGCATCGCCCACCCCGGGCGGCCGGGCGACCTCGCCGCCGTCCTCGGCGGCAGCGACCTCGCCATCGCCACCTCCGGCACCGCCGAACGCGGCGCCCACATCCTCGACCCGCACACCGGCCGCCCCGCGGACGGCCTGGCCTCGCTCACCCTGGTCGGCGCCCCCGGCACCGGCATCGCCCGCACCGACGCCTGGGCGACCGCCGCCTTCGCCATGGGCCCGGACCGCGCGCTGGCCTGGGCGGCCCGACGCCCCGGGGTGGAAGCGCTCGCCGTCCTGCCGGACGGAACCAAGCGCTGGACCTCCGGACTGCCCGGCCACCTGCCGCCCTCGGGCCCCGCCGACTGGCAGCTCGCCACGACACGCTGAACCGCTGGACCGCCGAACCGCCGAACCGCCGAACCGCCGAACCGCTGCGGCAACTCGGTTTCCGCCACACCGAGTTCACTCCATCAGGTGAACCCCGGCGATCATGTCTCGCTCACCTCCGCATGGTGGCCGATAGTGAGGAAAACCGATCGGGCACGGACCGCCCGACCCCCCACTGGCACCGAGCCGAGGAGGCACCGCACCGTGACACCCGTCGTCGCACTCGCCGTTGACCGGGGTCCGGGCGCGGAACGTACCAGCACCCCGGTCGTCAACCCGTCCGGAGCGGCCGCGTGAGCGCGCCGCCCGGCCACACCGCCCTGGTCGTCGTCGACCTGCAGAACGACTTCTGCGCCGGCCCGGCCGCCGCCGCCCGCTACCCCGGCGACCCCACCCGGCTCCCCACCGTCGCCGCCAACACCGCCCAGGCCGTCCAGGCGGCCCGGGCCCACGGCACCCCGGTGGTGTTCGTCCGCTTCCTCGGCGATCCCGCCCACCAGGGCGCCAGTTGGCGCCACCGGGACGCCACCCTCGGTAAACGCCCCAAGTGCCTCGACGGGAGCTGGGGCGCCGCCTTCACCGCCGTGACCCCGCAGGACGGCGAGGCGGTTTTCACCAAACACGCCTGCTTCGACGCCTTCCTCAGCCCGGGCTTCGAACGGCACCTGGTGGACAGCGGCGTCCAACACCTCGCCCTGGCAGGCGTGTTCGCCGACGTGTGCGTGGACAGCACCGCGCGCACCGCCTTCCAGAAGGGCTTCCACATCACCGTACTCGCCGACTGCACCGCGGCGCTGCACCTCCCGGACGACTCCGTCCTCGCCTTCATGCGCCGGGTGTACGGCGCCCGCGTCACCACCCGTGACCAACTCACCGTCTGGACACGGATTCCCGAGACCCCCGCCCCCGAGCAGCAGGAGCGCGCATGACCGTCGGCATGAGCGAGAACACCGGCCTGGCCGAGGAACCCGGCCCGGCCGAGGACGCGCAGGAGGGCGAGGCCGAGGGCGTGACCGAGGACCTGGCCGAGGGGGTGCCGCCCACCGCCCTGCTGGTCGCCGCCGCCCGGGCCATCGAGACCCACCGCCCCGACGCCCTCGCCCGGGACCCGTACGCGGAGCACTTCGTCCGCGCCGCCCCCGCCGCCGCCCGCTGGCCCCTCCACCCCCAGGACGTCCCGGACGGCGAGGCCGACCCGTTGTGGGGCCGGCTCGGCCGCTACTTCGCCCTGCGCACCAGGGCATTGGACGACCAGCTGCTCCGCGCCGTCCAACTCGGCGCCCGGCAGGTCGTGCTGCTCGGAGCCGGGCTCGACACCCGGGCGTACCGGCTGGACTGGCCGGCCGACTGCGCCCTCTACGAGGTCGACCGGCCCGGGGTGCTGGCCTTCAAACAGCGCGTCCTGGACGGCATCGACGCCCGGCCGACGGCCCAACGCTCCACCGTCGCCGCCGACTTCCGCACCGACTGGACCGAGACGCTCACCGCCGCCGGATTCCACCCCGACCAGCCGACCGCCTGGCTCGCCGAAGGCCTGCTGCTCCACCTGCCCGGCACCACCGAACGCGAACTCTTCGCCACCGTCGACCGGTTCAGCGCCCCCGGCTCCACCCTGGCCTACGAGGCCCTCCTCCAGGAGGCCGAACCCGGCGCAGATCCCGCAGCCGGCCGCGACCACCCCGTCCACACCGCCACCCGCGAACGGACCGGCATCGACCTGCTCGCCCTCCTCGACGCCGGCCCCCGCCCCGACACCCCCGCCGACCTCGCCGCGCGCGGCTGGTCCACCACCGCCCACACCCCCTTCGAGTTCACCCGCCACTACGGCCGCGGCCCGCTCCCCGAACGGGACGACGCCCTCGCCGCCACCCGCTGGGTCTTCGCCGCCCGGCCCTGACGAGCTCCCGCCCGGAGTCCACTGGTCCCTGACGCAAGCCCGGTACACACCCCGCAGGAGCGGACTCGCGCCGTCTGCGGTCATCAGGCCCTTCGGGTCGGCAGCCAGCCGGTCTGGATCAGGGTTCCGGACGGGCGGCCGGGCGTCACCAGGATTCCCCGGCCCGGGGGGAGGGATCGGGGGGACACCGAGCCGAGCAGGGAGCCTTCCTGTTTGTCACCGGAGAGCACCACGCCGTGGGGCCCCAGCGCGCAGGCCGTCCGGAGGAACGGCGAGGCGGGGGCGGCCCGGCCCGCGCTCCTGGTGGTGCAGGCGATGATGACGTGGAGGCCGATCGCGCGGGCCTGCGGGAGGAGTTCGACGAGGGAGGACAGCGGATCCTCCTCCATGGAGGCGGTCAGATGAAAGTCGTCCACGATGAGGAAGACGGCCTTGTGCCGCTGCCAGGCGCCCGGCGTACGGCTCTCGGCCGCAACGCGCAGGATCCCAGCCAGGGTGGTCAGGCCCGGCATGTCCGACGCGTAGTGGACGAGACACTCGGGCGGCACCTCGTCGAGCAGGGTGCGGCGGAAGTCGGCGACCAGGAAGCCGACTTGCTCCGAGGTGTAGCGATCGGTGAGCTGCTTGACGAGCAGTCGGAGCAGCGTGGTCTTCCCCGCGCCGTTCTCGCCGAACACGACGAACAGCGGGTTGGCCTCGAAGTCGACGAACACCGGGACCTGTTGGGCGATGTCGCGCCCGATCGCCACCCCCTGTGGCGCGTCACCACGGGGGAGACGGGCTGAGTCCACGACGGCGGGCGTGGTGGTCCCGCCCGGTGGCACGATGAGCGCCTCGGCCCGGCCGGGCCTGCGGAGTTCGAGGTCGTCCGCCTGGATCATCTGGTACAGCCCGGTCACCGCCGGGCCCGGCTCGACGGAGAACTCCTCCGCCAGCCGCTGCTGGAGTCGCCGGTAGGGCTCCATCGCGCGATCCTTCAGTCCGAGCCGGTAGTAGGCGAGCATCAGCAGAGCGCACAGCCGCTCGCGCAACGGGTGCTCGGTGAGCGACAGTTCGAGTTCGTTCAGCAACTCGTGGTGCCGCCCCAGCGCCAGCCCGGTGGCGTACAGGTCCTCGGTGGCGGCCATCCGGCGCTCGGTCAGCCGGGTGCGCTCCCAGGAGGCGTACGGCCCCGGGACGCCGTCCAGCGCGGTGCCCTCCCAGAGGTCGAGCGCGGAGCGCAGCAGCCTGTGCCCGCCGGCCAGGTCACCGGCCTGCTCCGCCTGCACGGCCGCGGCCAGCCGCTCCTCGAAGACGGCCACGTCGACCGAGCCCGGGTCGACGACCAACCGGTAGCCGTCGGCCACCGTCTGGAGGATCTCGGTCGCGCCGCGCGGCTGGGTGCGGTCGCGCAGGACGTTCCGCAACCGGGACACGTGGCTGTGCACCACCGCCCCGGCCCGGGCCGGTGACTGGTCGCCCCAGACCGCGTCGACCAGGCTGCGGGTGGGCACGGCTGCCGGGGCGTGCAGCAGGAGGGCGGCGAGGACGGCCTCCTGCTGCGGTGAGCCGACCCGCACCGGCTGCTCGCCGCGCCGGACGCGCAGCGGGCCGAGCAGGGAGTAGCTGAGGCGACCGCCCCCCGGCGCGGTGGGCGGCGCGGTTGCGAGGATCAACTCCTCTACGCGTCGGTACAGTTCGTTGAGACGGGTCCGCTCCAGTTCTGCGGACGGCCCTGGCAGGTCGGCCAGCGGCGGCCCCTGCCAGAGGGCTTCGGCCTCCTCGGCGTACCGTCGAAGCGCATCCGGGGCACCGTCCTCGAGTGCCGCTTCGGCGCGCTCCAGGGCCCGTTCGAAGAGGACGACGTCGATCTGCCCGGAGGTGACGTTCAGGACCCAGGTGTGGCCGTCCGCCAGTTCCTCGACCACGGCGCGCGGGGCCGAGGCCGAGTTGAGCACTCGCTCCAACTCCTGGACATGGAGCCAGACTTCGTCCAGCTCGCGGGCCGACGAGGTGTGCTGCGACCGGACCGCGTCGATCAGGACCTCGGCCCGGACGGGGCGGCCCCGGTACTTCAGCAGGGCGGCGAGCACGGCCGCCCGTTCCGGGGGGCCGAGGTCCAGCGGCTCGTCCCCGCGCCAGACCCCCACCTCGCCGAGCAGGGTGAACCTGAGCGGGGGTTCCGGGGTGCGGTCGGGCTCTCGCAGGGCGCCCGAGGCGGCGATCCGCCGGGCGGCTTCGGCGGCGGACGGCCGTCGGCGCGGGTCCGGGTGGAGCAGTTCGAGGACGAGCCCTTGCAGGGCCTCGGGGACGCCGGTCTGCTGGAGGAGGTTGCCGAGGGCGTGGAGGTCGTCGGCCGGCTCCGCCGCGCCGGATCCGGTGAAGTCGATCCCGAAGTCGCAGAGGACCGGGCTGCCGTCCGGGCGGACGAGGACGTTGGCGGGCTCGATCCTGCCGTGCGCGATCCCGTGGCCGTGCAGGTAGTCGAGCGCCTCGGCCACGCCGTGGGCGATCGCTGCCGCCTCGTACGGGGGCAGCGGCTCCCCGTCGAGTACGGTCCGCAGATCGGGTCCGTCGATGAACTCGAGGACCAGGTAGAGGCGTTCGGGGTCGCTCCCGGCGAGTCGGCAGCCGAGGACACCGGAGTGTCCGAGCAGCGTGAGCTTCCTGGCCTGGTCCAGGAACACGTCCGTGTCCGGGCGAGTGGCGTGACGGTCCCGGTCGAAGGTCTTCACCGCGACGGTCGAGCCGTCCTGTTCGTCCCGGGCCCGCCAGACCTCGCTCTGCCGCCCCTGGGCGATCCGCTCGAACAGGCGGAACCGGCCGGCCAGCAGCGGAAGTTCACTCTCGCTCCGCCGGTCGCCGCGCCAGCGGCCCTCGAACTCCCAGATGTGGACGTGGGTGTCCCGGTCGCCGATCGAGGCGATCACGCAGCGGGTCTCGTCGCCGGTGATCCCGACGATGGTCCGCGCCCGGCCGGGGTCGACCACGGCGGCGGCGAAGGACTCATGGGTCGAGGGGTCGTCGGGTCGCCAGCGGTGCAGCCGTCCGGTCGGGTCGACGCCGATCAGGAGCGAGGGCCCGTCCGGCTGGGGAAGGGTGGTCATCGCCCAGGAGCGGTGGCCGCCGGGGAGGCCGGGCAGTTCCACGACCACTCCGTCGGTCCGGGCGTCCCAGATCCGCATCCGGCCGTCGAGGTCCGACATCCAGAGGTAGACCTCTCCGTCGGTGTGGACGAACCGGGCCATCGCCACCGGCGGCGAGGACGGTCCCCGTTCCCCCGCGGCGAAGTGGCCCTCGCGGGCGTCCCAGAAGGCGAATCCTCCACTGGAGTCCGCAGTGCAGATGACGAAGATCCGGTCACGAAGCCCAGCCATCGCGACGAACTCGGTGCCGGAGTCCTCGAGCTCCACCGCGGGTTCGGTCTCCTGGCCGGTCATCACGTCGATATTGCGTACCAGCCGGTCCGCACCGTAGACAGCGAGGTAACCCCCGTCCTCGGCCGGCATCAGCGCCATCGCCAGCGCCGGGCTGGGCAGCCGGAAGCTGCGGACGTTGGAGGAGGAGTTCCCCGACCCGGATGTCCCGGCCAGGACGGCGAGTTGGTCGTCGAGGTGCCAGGCCGCCAGTTCGTCCGGGCGTCGGGGCATCCGGTCCAGCAGGTGCTGGAACTCCTGGGCGTGCTCGATCCGTTGGTAGGCGTCGCCGAGGCGATGGCGGATCTCCTCGCGCAGTTCGGCCTCGGTGAGGAAACCGAGGGTGACCGTGACCCAGGGGCGGCCGAGCCGCTCCAGCTCCCGGTCCGAGCCGGTGGTGACGAGCAGGCAGCCGCTCCGGGCGTCGGCGAGGTCGAGCAGGTCCTGGGGCCAGGCCTCCTCGGTGGGTGGGAGACCGGCGTCGAGGCCGTCGATGACGATCAGCCAGCCTGGGTGGCTGCCGAGCAGTTCGTTCAGCGGTACGGAGCGGTCGGCCGATCCGGATCCCGCGCCGAGGGCGTCGCGGAGCCGGGCGAAGCCGTGCCGCAGGGAGTCGGCGGAGCGGGTCTCGATCCAGTGGACGAGGGTGTGGCGCGCGCCGTAGCGCCGGACGTACTCCTGGGCGAGGCGGCACCTTCCCATGCCCAGGGGAGCGTTGACGGCCACCAGTTGGCGTGTCGGATGGCGTCGGGCCGGGTCGAACGCCTGCGCGATCAGGTCGAGTGCCTCGCGCCGTCCGATCAACCGGGGCGGGTCGGGCGGACTGACGATCGGCGGCGGCGGGGTGAGCAGCTCCCGGCGGAGCGTCCGGCCGGCCACCACAGTGCCCAAGTGCCGCGCGATCGCCGCGTGCTGGCCGCCCGCCCCCGCCAGCACCGTCGCCGCGACCTCGGCGAACGGGCGGCTGCGCTCCGGGAGCCGGTGCTTCCCCTCCCCCGTGCCGGCTGCCAGGGCGCGGAAGTCGAGTGTCCCGCCGAAGGTGGCCGCGACCCGCCCGGAGACCTTGGCGAGCACGTGGTCCAGCACCCGTACCGACTCCGTCCGGGTCAGTTCCCCCAGCAGCTCCTCCCGGACGCCGTCGACGAAGTCGTACACCACCTCGTCCGGGTCGGCGGCCTTCTCCCGCACCTCGATCAGCCCGGACAGGAAGAGCTCGGCCAGCTCCCGCTGCCCTGACTCCGGCACCGTGGCCCGCTGGACCAGTCGCATCACCGGCAGGCTGAGCGGCGCCGCCGCCAGGTGGCAGGCGAGCCGGTAGGCGTTCGGAGAGCTGCCGGCCCGGAAGGCGGCAACGCGGTCGGCGGCGGGGCGTGGGTCCGTCTCCCCGGCGCGGGGGCGGCGTGGCCGGGGCACTCCGCTGAGTGGTGCGGCGAGCATGGGCGTCCAGCCGGTCGTGCGGCCGGCGGTGAGGTCGGCCCAGGGGGCGAGCCAGTCGGCGTCGATCTCCAGCACCGGGAGCCAGCCCACCGCGGCGCGTGCCGCCTCGCCGGCCCGGCCGCGCGGGATGCCGGGCAGGGTGGTGTCGCTGCGCAGGACGGGGACGGGCCGTCCGTGGGTGGCGGCCCGGGCCTCGACCGGGGCGGGGCGCAGCGCGGTGCGGTGCCAGAGGCGGCGGGGCAGGACTTGGAGGGCGGCGGCCGGGCCGGTGGCGGCGGTGCGGGCGAGGAAGGGCACCAGGTCGGCGCCGTACCAGGCGGGGCCGACGCCGTCGGTGAGGACGAACAGGATGCGGCGCCGGTGCGGCTCGGCGAGGGGGCGGGCCCAGTTGCGGTCGGGGGTGGCGGGCGGTGGTACGGCGGTGCGGCGGCGTCGGAAGGGGGTGAGGTGCGGGGTGTCCCGGTCGGTGTCGAGGGACCAGGTGCGTACGTCCTCGAAGGCGCCGTGGCGTTCCAGCAGGGTGGCGAGTTCGCCGGCCAGGTCGTGCCAGACGGCCATGGTGGCGCCGGTGTCGACCAGCAGGTCGACGGAGTACCGGGGCTGGGCGCGCTGCCAGACCGGCAGCAGGACGCCGGCCTCGGCGGTGGCCGCCGCCGTGGCCTCCTCGTCGAGGTGCAACCGCCGTCGGCCGCCGGGGCGTTGGGTCAGTGGCCGGCGCAGCGGGCGCAGGGCGCGGGCGATGGCCAGGGCGCCGGGCAGGGCGGTGGGCCGGGTGACCTGGACGACCTCGGCGCCGCGGGCGACCGCCTCCGGCCGGGCGGTGCCGGTGGGGGCGCTGCGGGGGTGCAGTTCGACCTTGGGGTCGGGTTGCGGGGTGGTGGGCGCGGGCGGTCGGGGCCCGGCCGGCCGGCCGGGCGTGGTGGCGGTCCGCTGCGGGGTTCCGGTCGGCGGGGTTCCGGTCTGCGGGGTGACGGGCGGTGGGGTGGTGGGCGGGCCGGTGGGCGGCTGCGGGCCGCCGTCGGGCAGGGGTGCGAGGCCGGCCAGCCGGGAGATCCACAGCACGTCGGCGAGGTCCTGCGGGTGGGGTCGCTCGCCCTCGGGGGCGACGAGCGCGGCCAGCGCCTGGCGCAGCGCGCTCTGCGCCGCCGCCCGATCGCCCGGACCGCCACCCCCGTGGGGACCCGTACCGTGCTCGTCCACCGGCCGCCGCCTCAGCTCTCGTTGAGCGGGCGCAGCAGGACGTCGTGGATGACGTCGCGCCCCGGTCCGCTGCCCCACAGGCCGCGCTCGGCCATGAGCAGGGCGTTCAGCAGTTGGTCGTTGGCCAGGTCGGCGCCGTCCTCGCGCTGGCGGCGGAGGAACTCGGTGATCAGCGCGGCGCGTTGGGCGCCGTCGGGTGAGCCGTCGGCGCCCAGGTGGGCGGCGACCATGGCGGCCAGCCGGTCCTCGGTGGGCGGCTGGATCTCCAGGCGGACGCAGCGGCGCAGCAGTGCCGAGGGGAACTCCCGCTCGCCGTTGCTGGTGAGGACGACCAGCGGGAAGTGGGCGCAGCGCACGTGGCCGCCGCGGACGACGGCCTGCCCGCTCGGGTCGGCGGTGGCGACCTCCTGCGGGGCGGGGCCGAGGCGCTGGAGTTCGGGGATCTCGAACTCGCCCTCCTCGAAGACGTTCAGGAGGTCGTTGGGCAGGTCGATGTCGCTCTTGTCGATCTCGTCGATCAGGACGACCCGGGGGGTGCGCCAGGGCAGCAGCGCGGTGCCGAGCGGGCCGAGGCGCAGGAACTGGCCGATGGCGGGCGGTCGGCGGTCCCCGGCCGGCTCCCCGTCGGGCTGCGGGGTGCGCAGGCCCGCCTCGTGGAGCCGCCCGATGGCGTCGTAGGTGTAGAGGCCGTCGCGCAGGGTGGAGCGGCTGCTGATGGGCCAGCGCAGCACCGGGCCGAGGCCCAGCTCGTGGGCGACGGCGTAGGCGAGGGTGGACTTGCCGACGCCGGGCTTGCCGGTGATCAGCAGCGGGCGGCGCAGGTGGAGGGCCAGGTTGACGAGGTGGATCTCGCGGTCGTCGGCCTGGTAGGCGGTGGCCTGCTGGATGCGGCCGAGCCGGCGGGCGGTGAGGCCGGTGGCGTCGTCGGCCGGGGGCGGGGGCAGCTCCTCCTCGGCCTCTTCCCCGTCGCCGAAGGAGCGCCAGGCGGGGGCGGGCGGGAGCGCGGCGATGCCGCCGTGGGGCACGCCGGTGCCCCGGTAGATCCACCAGTTCTCGGGCATCGTTACCGCCTCGTCCTCGTCGTTCTCGTCGTTTCCCGCTCCGTCGGCGACCGGTCCCGGACAGTCGACGGCCATCCGCATCACACCATCCCCGGAAAGCCGGCGTCCTGATCCGGATCCATGCAGTTCGGGTCGTCCCAGAACAGGGTGACGCCGTCCTGGGCCGGCGCCGCCCTGGTCACCTTGCGGTGCCGGTGGACGGCCTCCGGCAGGTGGGCCAGTGAGCGCGGGCGGTCGCGGCGCAGGGCCTCGACCACGTCGGTCGGGGCGCCGGGCGCCCGGCGCCACAACATGGCCGGGACGCCGTCGAGTTCGACGGCGTCGAGCACGGCCGCGCGCACCCGGGGGTCCAGTTCGTCGTACGGGGTGTCGAGGCAGATGCAGGCCACGGTGGGCCGGCCGTCGAGCCAGCCGGGCAGGTCGGCGACCCGTTCGGGGTGCAGGGGTGGCCAGCCGATCCGGTCGGCGGCCTCGCAGTCGAGCGTGTCGGCGAACAGCTGCTCCCACCGTTCGTACCAGGCCTCGGTCTGCAGCCAGGGGTTGACGTAGCGGTCCAGGTAGCGGACCACCACCGGGTGCAGCAGGCCGATCCGGTGTCCGTCGGGGGTCGGGGACCACAGTTCGGCGCTGTGGCCGAGCAGGGACCTGGGCAGCAGGAACTCGATCCGGACCGGGCTGCGCCTGCTCCTGGCCAGCTCGGTGAAGAGCGCCTGCCAGCCGGCCAGCCGGGCGCTGCCCTCGGCGACCAGGTCCTCCAGGGCCAGCGAGTCGGCGGCGACCAGGTCGTTGAGGCGCTCGATCGGCCCGCCGGACAGCGGCTGGCGGTAGCAGGACGCCCGGAGGTGGTAGCGGCTCGCCTCGATGTGCTCCGGAGTCTCCGGTTCCAGCCGGATCTGCACGATCAGCCGGCCGGGCGCCTCCTCGCGCGGCGCCGGGCGGGCGGGCGTGACGCTGCCCAACAGGGCTGCCAGCTGGAGCAGTTGCGGGTGCCGGAGGGTCAGCTCCCGGTCCCGCGCCAGGCCGTCCAGGAAGGACAGCGCAGGGCCGGCGTCGGGGCCGCCGAAGCGGTCGAGCAGCCGGCCGAGGATCTCCGGCAGGGTCGTCCGCTCGTCGATCCGGTGGCGGCCGGGGGCGTTCCGGGGTACGTGGACGAGGAGTTGGTGGGGGCCGGGCGGGGGTGTCAGCGCGCGCAGCAGGCCGATGACGCGCAGCAGGAGGTCGGCGGCCAGCCCGGTGTCGGCGGTCAGCGCCAGCACCACCAGTTCCAGCCAGGGCAGCGCGCCGTCGTACGGGTCGTGGGCCCGGAGCGCCTCGCCGAGCGAGCCGAGCACGGCCCGGGGGTCGCGGGCGCAGCGGATGCTCCGCAGGATCTCCCGGACGTGCTCGCGGGCGGTGTCGGCCTCCTTGACGTCCAGGTGGAACAGCCGGGAGGACGGGGAGCGGCCCATCGTCTCCAGGACGCCCTGCCGGAACTCCCGCCGGGAGATCCCCTGGAAGTCGAACAGGATCTCGGCCAGCAGGCCCTCGGCCGCCTCGATCGGGGGCGCGGCGCGGTGCCCCCGCTCGCCGGCGGCCTGCGGCGACCAGTCGCCGTACGCCCCTCCGCTCATCGGCCTACCCGCTCCCCGGGCCGTCGGCCGCCGCCCGTTCCAGGACAGCTCGGAGCCGCTCCAACGCGCCGTCGTACGGAGCGAGTTCCTCCAGCGCCGTGTACAGCGCGCGCAGTGCCGCCGGGGCGTCGCGGTGGTAGCGGCAGCGGCGGACGATGCGGAACAGGTGGTCGCGGCGGTCGGAGCGCTCCTCGACCTCGAAGGAGTGCGGCAGGCCGAGGTGTTCGCCCATCCGCTCCAACAGGTCGAACCGCCCGTCGGCGCGCGCCGTGTACGGGACGGCCATCAGGGCCGCCACCAACTCGGCGTCGGTGGGGGCCGGTTCCGCCGCGACCGCCGCGACCGCCGTGACTGCCGGAACCACCCGCCCGAGGAAGGCGAGCAGGGCGGCCAGCGGGATGTACCAGCCGCCCAGGTCCTGCTTGTACGAGCGGGTGCCCTTGAGCACGCCGCGCACCAGCCCGTCCGGCCCGGCCAGCATGCTGCCGCTGAAGCCGGGCTGGACGAGGCCGGTGACGCCGATGAACTCACCGGAGCGGCCCACGACCTGGAGCGCCGTCGTGTCGGCGCTGGGGCCCGGTGTCGGGGTTTGGGTGGAGTAGCCGAGGGCGGTCAGCCAGCTGCCCGGCTCGGCCTCGCCGTCCGCCAGCGGGGCCACCGGGTACCCGGCGCCGGCCACCGCCGGGACGTCGAGCAGGGCGAGGTCGGGGAACGGTTCGAGGGCGCCACCGCTCATGGTGTCGGGCTCGGCGCGGACCGCCCCGGGCGGCACCGGGTGGGCGCTCGACCCGTTCCGGACCACCAGCCCTTCGGTCACACCGCGCCGGTCCAGCACGACATGGGCGCAGGTGACCACCAGGCCGGGGGCGACCAGGAAGCCGCTGCCCCGGAAGCCGGTCGCCGCCTCGATCCGGACGGCACAGCGGTGCAGCGCCTCGGACCGGGCCCGGTCGAGGTGCGGGCCGGTCACTCCGCGGCAGCGGGGGTGGTGGCCTCGGTGCCCTCGGCGCCCTCGCCCTCGGTCGCGGCTCCGGCTCCGGCTGCGGCTCCGGCTGCGGCTCCGGCTGCCGCACCGTTCGCCCGCTCGCGCCGCGCCGCGAGGTCCCAGGAGAGCTTGACGGTCAGCCCCGCCTCGCTCCCGGCCTCCGCGATGATCCCGAGCAACTGCCCGGACTTCACGGCCAACTTGAGCCCGAACTCGACCTCGAAGGAGTCCGGTGCCCCGGACCCGCCCTGGGCGATCGTCTCCGCCGCCCAGCGCCCGATGCCCTGCACCGTGCCGCGCACCTGCCCTCGGCGACGGCGGAGCGGTAGGCGGCGAGGTCGGCGGGCGTGAACTCCTCCCACTCGTCGACGTGGACGACCTCGGGCAGTTCGGTCAGCACGTCCTGCTGGTTGCGCCGCAGGTAGGCCGGGGCGACGGCCCGGCGGAACGCCTTCGACCCGGCGGCGGCCGAGCCGGCGTGGATGCCCGGCAGCAGGTCCGGCTGGAGGTAGCGGACCAGGTTGCGGAACTCCTCCACCCGGTTCTCCATCGGCGTGCCGGTGAGGAACAGCACCCGCTCGACCCGTTCCGTCCAGGCCGCCACCGCCTGCGAGCGCTGCGCCGTGTGGTTCTTGACGTAGTGGGCCTCGTCGACCACCACCAGGCCGACGGCCTGCTCCGGCGGCACCTCCAGCCGCCGCAGCCCGTCGAAGGTCACCACGGCCACGCCGCCCCGCCGGAGCCACTCGGCGCGCGCCGCCGCGCGCTCCTGGCCGTGGCAGCGGTAGGCGTCCAGCGTGCTGCGGGCTTCGACCTCCCGGCACCAGTTGATCAGTACGCTCGCCGGGCAGACCACCAGGAAGTGGGTGCTCCCCCGGGCCCGCAGGTGCGCCATCACGGCTATCGCCTGGACGGTCTTGCCCAGGCCCATCTCGTCGCCCAGGATCACCCGCTTCTGCCGCAGCGCGAAGCGCGCCCCGAAGGCCTGGTAGCCACGCAGCGAGACCCGGCAGCGGGCGTCGTCCAAAGGTTCGGCCCGCACCTGTTCGGACAGGTCACCGGGCAGGTGGCCCTCGGCGGCGGTGTGGTCGGCCGGGCCGCCGAGCGCGGCGACCTCGGCGAGCACGCCGTAGAACTCGGCCGAGCGGTGTTCGAAGTCCGTCCACGCCTCGATCGCGTCGGCCTGCGGGCGCAGCAGGTCGGCGGAGGCCTGGGCGAACAGGACCGGCGCCGCCTGCTCGTCGAGTTCCGCCAGCAGGGCGGCCAGTTGGTCGGCCGCCGCGAACGCCGCTTGCCGGCGCTCCCGCCCGGCGAGCAGTCCGCGCACCACCCCGCGGGCCGGCCCGGCGGCCTCCACCAGGGATCCGGCCCGGTCGGCGACGCGCTCGCCCAGCTCCGCGGCCCGGGCCGCGTCCGGCCCCGCGACGACCAGCCGTTGCAGCGCCACGACCAGTGCCGTGCTCAGCTCGTCCGGCCGGTCCACGTCCAGCCGCACCGCCACCGTCTGCTCGGCCGCCCGGGCGATCTGCCCGGCCGCGGCCACGGCCTGCGCCGCCGTCTGCGCCCCGACACCCGGCAGCAGTTGCAGCGCGTACGCCGACGCCTCCACCACCTGCCGGACCGTCCCGAACCCGGCGGCCTCCAGCGCCCCGGTCCGCAGCCGGCCCCCGGTCACGTCCCGGAGCCGGCCCACCGCGATGGCGCCCAACTCCTCCCGCACCAGCCGCTCCCGCAGCGCGACCGCCGCCCGCCGGGCCTCCTCCACCGCGCCCCGGTGGTCCCCCGCCACCGCCCGCGCGGCCACCCCGAGCCGCTCACCCTCCGCCAGCAGCTCCCTGACCGCCCGGGCACCCCACCGTCTCTCCCCCACTGACGCCCTCCGCCCCACCGTCTGCCGTCCGGACCCGGTCATGATCCCACCTGCGGTGATGCCGTCGCCCGGCCGTCGGGAATGTCGGTGCGGACTGCCACGCCCGGGAACTCCGGGCCAGGACGCGGGAAGTGGACGGGTCCGGGGTGAGCCGGGGCACCCCGCGGTTTGAGCGTTTCTGCGCAGAGCGCCTCCGGCCTGCCCGGGTCGGCGGCGTCTTCATGCTCAAAACTGCGGCCAGGATTGACATGAACCGCCCGAAGCAGCAAGCTGCTCTTTCGAAACTGCTCAAAACCTGCGTTCTTCAAGCATCTTGGATCATCCGATCAAGCACGCACGAAGGCGGTAACTGCGGTGGACAAACGTGTGCTGGCCCTCGTCTCGGCGTGCGCCCTCGGTGCCCTCGCCCTCACCTCCTGTGGCAGCGGTGGCAGCGGCGGTGGGGGTGGCGGGACCGACGCCGACGGGAAGGCGACGCTGAAGCTGGTGGCCGCCGACTACGGCGACAAGGAGTCCAACAGCTCGAAGAACTACTGGAACAAGGTCGCCGCCGCCTTCACCGCGGCCAACCCCGGGATCACGGTGGACGTCCAGGTGGTGAACTGGAACGACATCGACAAGCAGGTCAAGACGATGATCCAGAGCGGCAACGTGCCGGACATCCTGCAGACCGGCGGCTACGCGGACAAGGTCGCCGACGACCTGCTGTACAAGGCGGAGGACGTGCTGTCGCCCGCCACCCGGGGCGATCTGATCGACAGTTTCGCCACCGCCGGGCAGGTCAAGGGTGTCCAGTACGGCATCCCGTTCGTCTCCTCGGCCCGCGCCCTGTTCTACAACAAGGCGGTGTTCCAGCAGGCGGGCATCACCCAACCGCCCACCAGCTGGGAGGAGTTGCGCAAGGACGCCGAGCTGGTGAAGGCGAAGGTGCCCGGGGTCACGCCGTACGCGCTGCCGCTCGGCCCGGAGGAGGCGCAGGGCGAGAGCATGATCTGGGAGCTCGGCGACGGTGGCGGCCCTACCGGCAAGGACGGCGCGTACACCCTGAACAGCCAGGCGAACGTCGACACCTTCCGCTGGCTCAAGTCCGGTCTGGTAGACCCGGGGCTGACCTACGCCAACCCGGCCACCACCGACCGCAAGACCGCGTTCGCCGACTTCGCGGCCGGCAAGGCGGCCATGCTCAACGGGCACCCGTCGCTGATCCAGATGGCGCAGGCGGGCAAGGTCGACTACGGGGTCGCGCCCATCCCCGGCAAGGACGGCCCGCTGAGCTCCACCCTCGGGGTGGCGGACTGGATGATGGCCTTCAAGAAGAACGGGCACCGCGACCAGATCCGGAAGTTCCTGGACTTCGCGTACGCCAAGGACAACCAGCTCGCCTTCGACGAGACGTACAACCTGATGCCGGTCACCCAGAGCGCGTTGCAGGAGCTGACCACCGGGGGCAAGCACCAGGACCTCCAGCCGTTCTTCGCCCTGCTGCCGCACGCCGTGTTCTACCCGCTCGGCGACACCACCTGGGACGCGGTCTCCGCCGAGATCAAGAAGTCCGTCGGCAGCGCCGTCTCGGGGGATCCGGCCAAGGTGCTCGGCGACCTGCAGAAGAAGGCCCAGGACGCCGTCGCGAACAAGTGACGGCGCCGGGCGAGCGACGGCTGTGAAAGGGCCCCCATGACTCCCGACTCCCCTGTGCGCAGCGGCCGTCGGCCAGGCCCTGCGCTGGGCCCGCTGCCGTGGATCGCCCCGGCCGTGCTGCTGATCGCGGCCGTGGTGCTGTGGCCGGTGTACGAGATGGTCCGCACATCGTTCCTGCGGGTCAGCACCAGCGGTTTCGTCCGCGGCTCGGCCGGGCTGGACAAGTACCGCAAGCTGTTCGGCGAGGCCGACCTCGGCCGGGTGCTGCTCGCCACGGTGGTCTGGACGCTCGCCGTGGTCGGTCTGACCATGCTGCTCTCGCTCGCCCTGGCCCAGCTGTTCGACCAGCGCTTCCCGGGCCGGCGGTACGCCCGCTGGGCGTTGATCGCGCCGTGGGCGGCGTCCGTGCTGATGACGGCCATCGGCTTCCGCTGGATGCTCGACCGGACGGCGGGCGTGCTGAACACCGCGCTGACGGACCTCGGTCTGGTCGACGGCCCGCGGGACTGGCTGGGCGATCCGTCGACGGCCTGGCCTTGGATGGTGTTCGTCGCGGTGTTCGTCTCCCTGCCGTTCACCACCTACACCCTGCTGGCCGGTCTGCAGACCATCCCCGGCGAGCTGTACGAGGCGGCGCGGGTGGACGGCGCCTCGCGCCGGCAGGCGTACCGGCGGATCACCCTGCCGCTGCTGCGCCCGGCGTTCCTGGTCGGCGTGGTGATCAACCTGATCAACGTCTTCAACTCCTTCCCGGTGATCTGGGGCATGACCCAAGGCGGCCCGAGCAGTGACACGGCCACCAGCACGGTGTTCATGTACCAGCTGAAGGACACCGACATCGGGGAGTCGGCGGCGATGTCGGTGGTCAACTTCGCGCTCGTGGTGCTGCTGGTGCTGGTCTTCCTGAAGGTCAGCCGCTGGGGTCGGGAGGAGAGTTGACGATACGTCAGAGAAGGTCACGGATCGGCCCGCGCACCCTGGCCCTCGCGGGGGCGGCCTGGCTGCTGGCGGCGCTCTTCCTGCTGCCGTACCTGGAGATGGTCGTCACGGCGCTGCGCCCGGCCGACGAGCTGCGCGACGCGACGTACCTGCCACGGCACTTCGCCTGGTCCAACTTCGTCGGCGTCTGGCGTGACTCCACCCTCGGCGGCAACCTGCGGGTCACCCTGCTGGTGGCCGGCGGCTCCACCGTGCTGGCACTGCTGGTCGCGCTGCCCGCCGCGTACTACACCGCCCGGGTGCGGTACCGGGGCCGCCGGCTGTTCCTGCTGCTGGTGCTGGTCACCCAGATGTTCCAGCCGACCTCCCTGCTGGTGGGCCTCTACCGGGAGTTCTACCAGCTGTCCATGCTCAACTCTGTCTGGACGCTGATCCTCTGCAACGCCGCCTTCAACCTGGCCTTCGCGGTCTGGATCCTGACCGCGTACATCTCCTCGATCCCGGTGGAGCTGGAGGAGGCCGCCCTGCTGGACGGCCTCGGCCGGCTCGGGGCGCTGCGCCGGGTCGTCCTGCCGCTGGCCCTGCCGGGCGTGGTCACGGCGGTGATCTTCACCTTCATCTCCGCCTGGAACGAGTTCGTGATGGGCCTGACGCTGTCCACCGATCCGAGCAGCCAGCCGCTCACCGTCGGCATCAACAGCTTCATCGGCAACTACACCGTCCAGTGGAACTACCTGTTCGCCGGTTCGGTCGTCGCGATCGTGCCGGTCGTGGTGCTGTTCGCCGTGATCGAGCGGCACGTGGTGTCCGGGCTGACCGCCGGATCGGTCAAGTAGCGCTCCGAACCGGCGGATCCAACCACCACGCGGATCCAACCACCAAGCGGATCGAGCCAACGAGCAGATCGAGCCAACGAACGGATCGAGCGAACGAGCAGAACGAGCAGATCCAGCAGATCGACCCACCGAGTCGACAGGAGAACCCCCGTGCGCCTGCTCCGACCCCACCTCCGACGAGCCGCCCTCGCGGCGGCCCTCACCAGCCTCGCCGCCGTGGCCGGCCCCGTGCTGCCGGCCCGCGCCGCCGTCCCCGCCGCCGTCCTGGACAGCGGCCACCAGAACGCCGGCTGGCAGAGCCCCGCCTACGCCAAGGGCACCATGGGCGGGGCCGCCTCCTGCCCGGCCGCCGCCCAGGACCCGGACGGCGCCGTCTGCGGCCGCTTCGACCTCACCGTGAACGTCCCGAACGGGTACTGGGACGACAACCCGGAGGGCGGCGTCCCAGTCTCCGTCCAGTGGCAGAACCCCACCGACGACTTCGACCTCTACATCTACGACGCCAACGGCAAGGAGGTCGCCGAGAGCGCCGGCACCGCCGACCCCGAGGCCACGGTGATCCCCAAGGCCTCCGGCACCTACCACGTCCTGGTCGTCCCGTACGACGTCCACGGCGGTTCCTTCACCGGCCGCGCCTACCTGCCGCAGACCGCCGACGCGGGCGACCTCACCTCCTTCACCGGCGGCAGCGGCAGCTACGACATCGCCGCGGGCACCCTCAAGGCCAAGGTCGACTTCCTCGCCGACGACCAACTGCGCCTGCGCGCCGCCCCGGACGGCACCATCACCGACCCGGCCGACAGCGCGATGATCCGCAAACAGCCCGAACTCCAGCCCCGCACCTCCTCGTTCGACGCCGGCGACTACTACGGCATCCGCTCCGGCCACGTCGTCCTGCGGGTCTACAAGCACCCCCTGCGGTTCGGCCTCTACCAGGCCGACAACCGCACCGCGATCTGGCAGGAGAACGCCCCGCTGCGCTGGTCCACCAGCGGACTGCGGCAGAGCCTGACCCGCGGCGCCGACGAGCAGTTCTTCGGCGGCGGCGAGCAGAACGGCAGCTTCTCGCACCGCGACCAGACCGTCCACGTCGCCAACAGCACCGACTGGAACGAAGGCGGCTACAACAACTCCCAGCCGTTCTACGTCTCCACCGCCGGCTACGGCGTCTTCCGCAACACCTTCGCCCCCGGGATCTACGACTTCGGCTCGCCGGTGCACACCGGCCAGCAGGAACGACGCCTGGACGCCTACTACTTCACCGGCGACGTCAAGTCCGTCATCGGCCAGTACACCGCGCTCGTCGGCAAGCCCTTCATGCCACCGGTCTACGGCCTGGAGCCCGGCGACTCCGACTGCTACCTGCACAACGCCAACCGCGGCGAACGCCACACCACCGACGCCCTCAAGGTCGCCGACGGCTACGCGCAGAACCAGCTGCCGCTCGGCTGGATGCTCGTCAACGACGGCTACGGCTGCGGCTACGAGAACCTCCCGCAGACCGGCGAGGGCCTGCGCAAGGACCACGCCCAGCTCGGCCTGTGGACCCAGAACGGCCTGCCCAACCAGGCCGAGGAGGTCAAGGCCGGGGTCCGGGTGCGCAAGCTCGACGTCGCCTGGGTCGGCAACGGCTACGGCTTCGCCCTCAACGCCTGCGACCAGGCCAAGGCCGGCATCGAGGACAACAGCGACGCCCGCGGCTTCGTCTGGCTGCCGGTCTCCTGGGCCGGCGCCCAGCGCTGCGGCGTCCTGTGGAGCGGCGACCAGAGCCTGTCCTGGGACTACATCCGCTGGCAGATCCCCACCTACGCCGGCGCCACCATGTCCGGCATCGCCTACGACACCGGCGACGTCGGCTCGATCTTCCGCCGCGACCCCGGGATGTACACCCGCGACCTCCAGTGGAAGGCCTTCCTGCCGACCATCATGACCATGGACGGCTGGGCCAAGGACATGACCGGCAAGCAGCAGCGCGACCAGCAGCCCTGGCTGGACGGCGAGCCCTACACCTCGATCAACCGCAAGTACCTGCAACTGAAGGAGCGGCTGCTGCCGTACATGTACACCCTGTCCGCCGAGGCCACCCGCACCGGCATCGGCGCGGTGCGCCCGCTCGCCCTGGA
The DNA here is from genome assembly GCF_055560495.1 of Kitasatospora sp. NPDC023176. Classification (NCBI taxonomy): domain Bacteria; kingdom Bacillati; phylum Actinomycetota; class Actinomycetes; order Kitasatosporales; family Streptomycetaceae; genus Kitasatospora; species Kitasatospora sp. NPDC023176. The sequence continues at coordinate 109,327 of NZ_JBVHIP010000030.1, forward strand.
GTACCCGCACGACCCGGCGGCCCTCGGCCCGAACGCGAAGTACGAGTTCCTCGCCGGGCCCGACTTCCTGGTCGCCCCGGTCTACTCCGACACCTCGGTGCGCGACGGCATCTACCTGCCCGAGGGCACCTGGACCGACTACTGGACCGGGCGCACCTACCAGGGCCCCACCACGGTCAACGGCTACTCCGCCCCGCTCGACACCCTGCCGCTGTTCGTCAAGGGCGGCGCGATCGTCCCGATGTGGCCCCAGGGCACCCTGTCCTGGCAGACCCGCGACCGCACCGAACTGGACTACGACCTCTACCCCCAGGGCGACTCCTCCTACACCCTCTACGAGGACGACGGCGTCACCCGGCAGTACGACGCGGGCTCCTCCGCCACCCAGCGCGTCGACGTCCACGCGAACGGACCGGTCACCACCGTCAAGGTCGGTGCCAGCGAAGGGAGTTACACCGGCAAGCCGGACGCCCGCTCCTACCGCTTCTCCGTGCACGGCCAGTCCGCCCCGCGCCTGGTCGTCACCCGGGGCGGCCCACTGCCCCACCTCGACTCGGCCGCCGCCCTCGACGCCGCCGACTCCGGCTGGTACCACGACGCGGCCACCGGCGTGACCCACGTCAAGACCCGGCCGGTCTCCACCGACGACGACTTCTCGCTCCACCTGATCCGCGGCGGCCACTGACCCTCCGCCCGCGCGCCGCGACCCCGCGCCGCCCGGCCCTCCCGCCGGGCGGCGCGGGGTCGCGGTGCGGATCGGTGCGAATCGGCGCGGTGCGCCCGGCCGGCCCCGGCGGCACTCCTTCTGTCGACGCCTCCTCAGGGGCCGGTGGTCGGGCGGCTCGTCCGGGCGAGGGCCTGTCGGCGCAGCGTCCAGAGCCGGTCCAGCTGGGGCCGGTCAGAGCCGAGGACGGTCCGTTCGATGTCGGTCTGCGCCTGGGTGACGGCGTCGGTGAGTCCGGCCTGGGACTGGCACCGAGCCGAGGTCCTGGCGAGGGCGAGTTCACCGCCGATCAGCTCGTGCGTCCTGCCCGGGTCGCCGCCGTCCTGCTTCACCCGCTGGTCGATCGTCGCCACCGGGTCCCCGAGGTGGGCGGCCGGCTGGTGGGCGGCGGTCATGCAGTCGCGCCAGCGGCCCTCGGCGGCGGTGAAGCGGCCGTCCGCCTGGACGCCGGTGACGACCTTGCTGCTGAGCACCTGGAAGGTGTTGAACAGGCGGTAGTAGTCCGGGCCGTAGAGCGCGTCGCCGGCCTGGGTGAGGCAGGAGTCGCCGTTGTAGAAGAACTGCTGCCGGTCCGGGAGGTCGACGGTGACCCGGTGCGCCTCCGTCCCCAGCAGCGCGTCCTTCCAGGCCTGGTCGGAGGCGTGGTCCTGGTTGGGGTCGGCGACCGGCTTCAGGTTCAGCTCCGTGCTGATGACGCCGAAGCCGTCGTCGGTGGCCTGGGCGGTGGTGAGCAGACCGTACGGGTTGGCGTCCACCCGGTGGTCGCCGGTGCCGAGGGGCTGCGGGCGGTACTCGAATCCGCGCCCTCGCATGCAGGCGGCGACGAGTCCCTCCTCGGCGTCGTGCAGGGCGACGCGCTGCTGCTCGTCGTAGTGGACGACACCGTCGAACGGGCGCGGCTCGGCCCCGGGCGGGGTGGTGCCGCCGGACGAGGAGCATCCGGCGGCACCGAGGCCCAGGAGGACCGCCGCGAGGGCGAAGGTGATCCTGGTCTTCATCACTGGGTCAGACCGTGCACCAGCGGTCGGAGAGGATGGACGGCAGGTTGTCCTGAATCTGGGTCCAGCCCGTGCCGCGGTACAGGATCCAGCCCTGGCCCTGGGCGTTCTTCTGGGCGTAGACGACGACGTTGCAGCTGTTGCCGTTGTTGAACGCCGAGCCGCCGAGGCTGTTGTTGAAGTTGCGGTACTGGCTCAGGTCGTCGTTGTCCCGGTAGACGGTCTGAACGCTGCCGTTGTAGCCGGCGTTCCAGTACACGCACAGGCCGCCCGCGTTGCAGCCGGACGGGGCCGCCTCGGCCACGGGGGCGAGGGCGACGCCGGCGCCGAGGGCGAGGCCCGCAGCTACGGCGAGGGAGGCGATGGTCTTCTTGAACATGAGCAGGCTCCTCGAATCGAGTGAAGGTGCTTGCCGTTCCCACCGAGCGGGACCGCCCGAAGCCACGCGGGATCACTGAAACCGCCTGGAGACGAGGGATTCTGACGTTCCGTCGGCTGTTCGTCAGTCTGCGCCACACCGAGGCGGACGCCACCGGCCCGTACCGACCCTGGGACGGCGTCCCACGACCCCGCGCCGCTGAGCAGCGGCGCAGCCGCCCTCCCGGGCCGACTGTGGGACATCGCGTGCCCGTTGGGACGGCGTGATGGGGCGGTGCCGACGGCCACCGCGGTTTCCTGCCGGCGGGCGGCCGTCAGCGACTCGGGACAGGACGACCCGCGACGTCGAACCGGGCCGCCTCCGGTGGAACCCGGCCAGGTGTCTCGGGACTACCGGAGGCGTGTCGCGGTCCGGACGAGGTCGGCGACGGCCCTGGACCGGCTGTGCGGGGGCCAGGCGATCACGGTGGTGACGTTCGGCGCGTCCAGCACGGGCACGGCGGCGAGGTCACCGTGCAGTTGGGCTCGGCAGGACTCCGGTGAGACCGCGCAGGCCCGGCCGAGCGAGACGAGCTGCAACAGCTGCGCGTGGTCACGGACCTGGGGGCCGGGGCCGGGCGGGTAGCTGCCGTCGGGGTCGGGCCAGCGCGGCAGGGGCAGGCCCGGCAGCCCGGTGATGTCGGCCATCCGCACCTGGGCCCGGGCGGTGAGCGGATGCCCGGCCGGCAGGACCACCACCTGGCCCTCCGTGCTGAGCTCCTCGGTGTGGAGCCCGGCTGTCGAGTCGAACGGCCGGTGCAGCAGCGCCACATCGGCCCGGCCCTCGCGCAGCAACCGTCCCTGCTCGGCCGGGCCGCACAGGAGGACCTCCACGGACGCCGCGCCGGGTTGGGCGGCGTACGCGTCGAGCAGTCGCGCCAGCAGTTCACCGGACGCATTGGCCTTCGTGACCAGGACGAGTCCGGGACGGCCGTCCGCCGGGAGGGCCGCCCGGCGGGTCCGGCGTTCGGCGGCGTCGACCGCCGCCAGCGCCGCTCGGCCCTCGACCAGCAGCACCGCACCGGCCTCGGTCAGCGTGACGGTACGGCTGGTCCGGTCCAGCAGCACCGCCCCGAGGCGGCGTTCGAGCCGCTGGACCGCCCGGGACAGGGGCGGCTGCGCGATCCCGAGCCGCTGCGCGGCGCGCCCGAAGTGCAACTCCTCGGCGACAGCGACGAAATAGCGCAGTTCCCGCGTCTCCATGCGCCCACGCTACTCCGGATCAATACCCGAACGGTATCGATGCCCACCCGATCGGTCTTGGACCTCGGCCGGGGGCCGGGAGCAGCATGGTCCCCATGAGCGAACGAACGATTGCGCTGGTCACCGGCGCGAACAAGGGAATCGGCTACGAGATCGCCGCCGGCCTGGGCGCCCTCGGCTGGAGCGTCGGCGTCGGCGCCCGCGACCAGCAGCGCCGTCAGGCCGCGGTGGAACAGCTGCGCGCGGCCGGCGTCGACGCGTTCGGCGTCCCGCTGGACGTGACCGACGACGCGAGCGCGACAGCGGCCGCACGGCTGATCGAGGACCGGGCCGGACACCTCGACGTGCTCGTCAACAACGCCGCCATCACCGGCGGCATGCCGCAGGAGCCCACCCGGGTCGATCCCGCCACCATCCGAACGGTCGTGGAGACCAACGTGATCGGAGTCATCCGCGTCACCAACGCGATGCTGCCGCTGCTGCGCCGCTCCGCCTCACCGCGGATCGTGAACATGTCCAGCAGCGTCGGCTCCCTCACCCGGCAGTCCGGAACCGGTGGCGAGCAGACAACCGGTCCGGTGGCCGTGGCGTACGCGCCGTCGAAGACCTTCCTGAACGCCGTCACCCTCCAGTACGCACGGGAGTTGAGCGGGACGAACATCCTGATCAACGCCGCCTGCCCCGGCTACGTCGCGACCGACCTCAACGGCTTCCGCGGCGTGCGCACCACCGAGCAGGGCGCGGCGATCGCCATCAAGCTCGCCACCCTGCCCGACGACGGCCCGACCGGCCGGTTCTTCGAGGACGCCGGCGTCGTGCCCTGGTGACGCGTACGACGGCTGCCCCTCGGGGGGCGGGCACGGCAGTGCGGACCGGAGGCCGGGGTGGGGGACGAGGCCACCGTGCCGCTGCCGCGCGAGGCCTTGGCCCTCTGGCGCGGGCCGGCTGAACAACCTGGCCGACGCCCTGGTGAGGGCCGACCGGGCCGCGGACGCCCTGGCCCCGATCACCGAGTCGCTCGACCTGCCGGCGGGTCGGGACTCCGACCCGTACCTGGTGATCTCCACCAAGACCCACGCCCAGGTGCTCGGCGCGCTCGGCCGGTCCGAGGAGGCGGTGGAACAGATCCACCGTGCCCGCGAACTCGGCCGGGCGCAGGGCACCCAGGCCCACGCGGAGTTCGACTTCGCCGACGTCATGGGCCAGGTGCTGTACGACCGCGGGCGCACCGCCGAGGCCCGTGCCCACGGGGAGCGGGCCCTCGAACTCGCCGCCGAGCAGGGGCGGCTGACCCGCCAGGTGGAGCGGGTCGGGGCCCGCCTCGCGCAGTGCGGGTCCTGACCGGCGCGAGGTCAGACGCCCCGGCTCCGGTACGGCGAGGCGGGCCGGCCGGGAACAGCGGCCGAGGTCGCGGGGCTCGCGACGGCGGCCGGGACGGTGGGGACGCCGGGGACGGCCGGGAATCCGGGGACGGCCGGGAATCCGGGCGCGGCCGCGCCAGTGGAGGTGGTCGGGCGGGTGGAGGTGGCGGGGCGCCGGAAGTCCGGGTCCGCCGCCGAGGTGGTCGTCCGCCGTCCCGTGGCCGCCGGGGCGGCCGGGGCCCCCGCGGTCGTGGTCCGGCGCACGGTGGACACCCCCGGCACGGCCGCGGGCGTGCCGCCGTCCGGCTCCACCCGCTCGATCCGCAGCACCAGGTTGCGGTCCCGACGGTCCCCCGCCCGGTCCCGGTTGCGGCTGTGCACCAGCTGGGTCAGCACACCCCGGACCTCCTGCCAGCGCCCCTGCACCGCACGGATGTTGGGGCACCACTCGGACCCGAACCGGTGCTCCAGCGCCAGCTGCCAGCTCTCCGCCTCCACCAGGTGGACCGCACCGACCGCCGCCGGGATCTCCACCGGGGCGGCGCCCCGGACGGTCACCACCGCGCGCTGCGGCCAATCCCCCTCCACCGCCGTCACTGTGATCCGGCTCGGCCCCTGGTACCAGGCCATCGCTGCTGTCCTCCCGCGTCCGTCCGCGCCGGCTGTCACCCGGCCTCACCCAGTACCACGGACGGCGGCGCCGATGGGTTCGAGCCGGGCTGAACCGGGCGGCCGCCGCGATCCGTGCAACCTGGCGAACACGGCCACCCGGGGAGCGGCCACCAGCACGTGACCAGGACCGCATCGCCCACCGGAGCACCGCGGCGGGCGCACCTGGTCTGCGGCGCGGCAGCCCTCGGCCTCGCCGCGGCCGGACTCCTCGCGGTGCACGTCCCGCCGCCCCGGGCGGTCCCCGACCGCCCCCACCAGGCCGGCCCGACCGGCCCCGCCACCACCGACCCCGACTCCTTCACCGTCGACCAACCCGCCCGCCGCGGCGGCTGGGCCGACGCCGGCACCTACCACCCCCGGCCCGGCCCCCTCACCGTCCGCCTCCACAACCTCGGCCAGGACTGGACCGGCTCCGGACAGCCCACCCACGCCCACCTCGCCGCCGCCCTCCGCCTCACCTGTCAGGGCTGACCCCGCCCACCGCCGCCCCGCATCGGCGGCGACACGGCGAAGCCCGTCCTCGAACTCCCTCCCCCAGGGGAGAGTTCGAGGACGGGCCGGGTCTGGGGCGTCAGGCCGAGACGTGGTACCAGTAGCCGCCGGTGTGCAGGGTGACGTAGTGGACGTTGGTGTTTGTTTCCTTGGCCTCGTACATCATGTCGGCGCCGGTGGCGGGGTCGGTGCCGGCGTAGAGCACGACGTGCACGGTGTTGTGGGCGTCGGTGCCGAAGTACTCGACGTCGCCGGGCCGGCGCTGGGCCTCGGTGATCGGGGTGAGGTGCTTGTCCAGGGTCTGCTCGGTGGTGTCGCCGCCGTTGGCGAGGTCGATGCCGGCGCCGAACCAGAAGGCGGCCCGGACCAGGCCCGAACAGTCCAGGCCGGCCGTGGTGTTGGCCGGGCAGGGCTGGATCGAGCCGGTGTAGCCGTCACAGGTGCCCAGCGACGGGCCGGGGCCCTCGCCGCGCAGCGAGTGGCCGCCGCCCCACACGTACGGCACGCCCAGGTAGGACTGGGCCGCGTTGAGGACCTTGGCGGAGTCGATCGGGCCGCTGGGCCGCGGGGTGGGGGTGCTGTCGTAGAGGGCGTTCTTGGTGGCCGTGTCGGCGATGCCGGTGATGGGCAGGGAGTGCGAGGCCTGGAAGTTGCGCACGGCCGTGTCGGTGGCCGGCCCGAACTGCCCGTCCACGCCGAGGCCCGCGCCGAAGGTGTTCAGCATCGTCTGCAGGGTCGTGGCGCACGCCCCGCTGGCGCCGGTCCGCAGGTCTCCGCACTGGGTGCGCAGGTCCACGGTGGTGCCGGAGGCGGCGGCCGCCGCCGCGTCGAGCTTCGACTTGGTGGCCGGGCCGACGATGCCGTCGGCGGTCAGCGAGTGCGAGGACTGGAAGCCGCGCACCGCCGTACCGGTGGCCGGCCCGAACTGGCCGTCCACGGCGATCTTGGCGCCGGTCAGGTTGAGCTCCAGCTGGAGCTGGGTGACGCAGCCGTCGGCCTCACCCTGCGTCAGGTTGGCCGGGCAGGCCGCGGAGGTGAGGGGTATCGGGCTCGGCGCGGTCGCGGCGGAGGCGGCCGAGGCGGTGTACGCGCCGACGCCGGTCAGCACGGACGCCAGGGCCAGGCCCAGCGACAACCGGCGCCGGGTGGGGAGGAGGGTACTCACAGGGGTTCTCCGGATCCATGAGGGTTCGTCACAGGAGCGGTCCCGGAGGCCCGCTCGTGAGCACTGGGTCGCAGCAGAACTGTGCCTCACTCCCCGTCCGCCCGGGAGGCGGCTTTCCGTCCCACCGGGCCGCGGGACGCGTCTCACCGCGCTGGCCTGCGCGGTGAGACGCGTCCCCAATTCGGAGTGGAACCCGTCCCGGTCCGAACCGGCCCGTCCCCGGGGCCCACTTCGGCCGTCCGACCGGGCCGTCCTACCCGGCCCCCGCTCGGCCTTCCGGCGGACACCCGTGCCTGCCCCCACCCCGGCCCGCCGACCACGCCTGCCGACACATCCCCCGAGCCCGCGCCGCCCACCAGGCTCCAGCCGCCGCCCCCGACCGGCCCGGCCGGCAGCCCGTCGACGGCACCCGCCCGACGCACCGCGCCGGCCCACCCTGCCCACCGGGGCCCAGCCGCCTTCCCGGCTCTCCGCCCGGCGGGTACTTCGTACCGGCATCGATTTGTGACGTGCCCCTGCCTAGTTCGTTCCCGTTCCGGTGTGGTGGGATGTGGCCAACGGGGTGGGACGAGCGCAGGAGGGGGTGCGTGGTGCGGAGCGGGCGGCTGCTGGGGCTGGACGGGGACGCGGCGGATCTGGTCGCGGTGGGGCTGGTGCGGTTGGGGGCCGATGAGTGGCTGGGGGCCACGGGCGGGGCGCCGGCGTGGGTGGGCGGGCTACGCGCGGCCTCGTTCGCGGACGCCTGGGTGTCGTTCGGCGACGCTCCGGCGCCCGGCCTGCGGGTGCCGGCCTCGGCGGTGCTGCGGGCGGTGGCGGAGCAGGCGGCCGAGCTGCTGTTGCGTTCCTGCGGGGAGGACGGGCCGACGGCCCTGGAGTGGCTCGGGCAGCGCTCGGCGGAGGCCCGTGAGCAGGCGGACCGGACGGGCGTGACCCACCCGGCCGAGCCCTGCGCGCTGACCCTGGTGTGGCACGGGGTTCAGGCCCTGACCGGCGGGGACGGCCCGTCCCACCGGGTCCGCGTCGAGGAGCGGGCCGAGGCGTACGTGCGGGAGCGGCACCGCCGCCAGGACACCCTGGCGCTGGTGCTGTGCTGCGCCCGGATCGCCGCCGCCTCGCTGGTGGAGCTGAGCGGGGGCGATCCGGCGCGGGTGGACGGGTGGCTGGAGGAGGACGCCGCACGGGCCATGCCCCGCGTCGGCCCCGTCCCGCTGTGGGTGCCGGGCCGCCCCTGGCAGCCCGCCGGCTGACGGCGTAGGGCGGGTCGCCCGCCCCACGGCTGTGAGGCGGGCGACCCGTCGCCGTTCCCGGCCCGGGTCAGCGCGGACCGGGGTCAGCGCAGTCCGGGGTCAGCACAGTCCGGGGTCAGCGCGGACCGGGGTCGCTGGTGCCGGGGCGGCCGTTCTCGAGGTGGCCGGCCCAGCGGCGGCGGAACGCCGGTCCGTCCGCGGCCGTGACGGTGACGTCGTACCAGCGGCTGTCGGCGCGCGGTTCGAAGGTGAACCGGGCGTCGTCGCCGGGGCGGAGGGTGCGGCCCTGCTGGGAGCCCTTGGCGTAGGCGTCCTCGACGGTGACCGTCCGGGTCGTCTCCCCGTGGTTGGACACCGTGACCCGCACCTTGTTCTTCGCGGGCTCGAAGCGGGCGACCAGGCCGCCCACCGTCTTGCCCTCGAACTCCTGCACCGAGCCGTTCGGCCCGTGGGCGACGAGGTGGTAGCCGCCGGCGGTGAGCGGCCAGTGGTCCTCGAAGCTGTCGCCGGCCGTGATGGTGTAGCGGCGGGGGGCCGCCGTCGGCGCCGTCCGGTCGTAGACGTAGAGCCAGGCGCCGGCCGTGCCCTTGTTGTCCAGGTTGAGCTGGAACACCGTCGCGTCGTCGGTCTCGTCCTCGTTGACGCGCAGGTCGTACGGGAGGGCGCGGGCCGGGCGGGTGCCGGGTTCCTGGGTGGGCATCCGCTGGGGCAGCGGCACCTGGTAGGGCTTGCCCTGCGAGACGATGGGCGCCGGTACGGGGATGGTGACCCGCCGCGGGTCGGCGCCGGAGAAGTCGAGCGCGGAGGTGAGGTCGCCGCAGACGGAGCGGCGCCAGGCGCTGATGTTGGGCTCCTCGATGCCGAACCGGGCTTCCAGGAACCGCAGGACGGAGGTGTGGTCGAAGGTCTCCGAGCAGACCCAACCGCCGCGCGACCACGGGGAGATGACGAGCAGTGGCACTCGCGGGCCGAGGCCGATCGGCTGCAGCCCACCGCGGTCCGCGCCGGGGACGAGCGGGCTCATCTCGCCCGGGTACTTGGCGAGGTCGAGCAACTCGTCGCCGAGGCTGGCCTCCAGTTCGGTGGAGACCATTCCCTGACCGCCCGGGCGGCTGACGACCGGCGGCATCGGCGGGACGACGTGGTCGAACAGGCCGTCGTTCTCGTCGTAGTTGATGAGGAAGACGGTCCGGCCCCAGACCTCGGGGTTGGACGTGAGGGCGTCCAGCACGAGGTTGATGTAGTAGGCGCCGTCGGTGGGGGTGGCGGAGGGGTGCTCGCTGTACTGGTACGGCGGCACGATCCAGGAGACCTGGGGCAGCCGGCCCTGCTGGACGTCGGCCCGGAACTCCTTGAGGGTGTGGTCGCTCGCCCCCTTCTCCACCAGCGGGCCGGAGGCGCCCTCGGCGACCTGGTACCGCTCGAAGAACATCAGCGAGTTGTCGGTGTAGTTGTCCGTGGGGGTGCCCGGCTCGCCGGAACCGCCCTGGTACAGCTTCCAGCTGACCCCGGCGTCCTCCAGCCGCTCCGGGTAGGTGGTCCAGGTGTAGCCGTTCTTGTCGTTGCGCTCCTCCAGCCCGGGACCGTTGGGCTTGCGGCCGTACGCGTTGCGCGGGTCGCTGGTGCCGGTCCACAGGTAGATGCGGTTGGGCGCGGTGTCCGCGTGGACGGAGCAGAAGTACGAGTCGCAGACGGTGAACGCGTCGGCGAGGGCGAAGTGGTACTGCAGGTCCTGGCGCTTGAGGTGACCCATCGTCATGACGTCCTGCTTCTGGTTCACCCACTGGTCGTGGCGCCCTTCGTTCCAGGCGAGGTGGCCGCTGCTCCACCCGTGGTCGGTGCCGGCCTGGTGCTCGGTGGTGTTCCTGGGGTCGATGTACCAGGGCAGCACCTCCTGCTCGGTGGCGGGCAGGCCGCGGTCGTGGTACCGGCCGGTCTTCACCGCGGCGGCGGGCTGGTGCCAGTTCGGTCGGCCGTCGGGCAGCGGCGCGGGTCGCGGGTCGCCGAACCCGCGGACACCGCGGAGGGTGCCGAAGTAGTGGTCGAAGGAACGATTCTCCTGCATCAGGATGACGACGTGTTCGACATCCTGGATCGAGCGGGTCCTGCTGATCGCGGGCAGGGCCAGCGCCTTGCTGACCGCGGGCGGGAACGCCCCGAGGCCGGCGGCGGCCACGGACGCGCCACCCAGTTGGAGGAATCGACGCCTGTCGATGGAGGCCACGTGTTGTCCTTCCCAGTCGTGCACTGCACGGGTACGGAGAAGGCTCGAACATAGGCATCGCACACGGGCCGTACACAGTCCTCCAGCGAACGCCGCATGAGCTTTCGGCCAACTGTTGTCCAGTCAACTTCCCACTGTGGACGCCGGGAAGGCCGGAGAACTCCCGAGGGCCGTCGGAAACGCGAAAAGCCCCCGCCCGGTTCACCCGGCGGGGGCTTTTCTGAAGAATTGTTCGGCGGCGTCCTACTCTCCCACAGGGTCCCCCCTGCAGTACCATCGGCGCTGTGAGGCTTAGCTTCCGGGTTC